>NZ_JBGNYC010000039.1:0-43947 GCF_051844275.1 Cellulosimicrobium sp. CpK407 | reverse complement strand
GCCCGCGAACGACAACCCGTCCTCACGATGGCGCCGCGCCAGCTCGTCGTACACCTTCAGCGGCGACGAACCCGTCGCCAGCCCCAGCACCGACTCCGGCTTCGACCGCACCACCTTCTCGATCGCGTCCGCAGCCAGCACCGCCAACCGCTCTGCCGGAGCGATCACGACCTCCATCACTTCACCTTTCGACGGCCGACGAGGGCAGCGCCCACCGCGGCGACGGGGACGTCCGCCGGAGCGAGCGAGACCCGCTCGGCGAGACGCAACGAGGACAGGAACGGGGACGTGCTCGACTGCGCGTCGAGCGCAGCGCGCACGGCGTCGAGGAGCGGCTGCCCCAGGGCGGACACGCCGCCGCCGAGCACGACGTGACGGACGTCGACCGTCAGCTCGAGGATCCGCACCGCCGAGGCGACGGCGGACGCGAACTCGTTCTTGATCCGGATCGCCTCCGGGTCGCCCGCGGCGGCCGCCTCGAAGAGCTCCGCCGGCGCGGGTCGACCGTGGCGCGACGGCCACCGCGCGGACACCGCGGAGCCGGAGGCGTAGACCTCGACGCACCCCCGCTGGCCGCACGCGCACTCGGGCCCGTGCGGGTCGATCGGGATGTGCCCGATCTCGCCCGCCGCGCCGCTCACGCCCCGCCGCAGCTCACCACCCAGCACGATCCCGGCAGCGAGACCGGTCCCCAGCGCGAGGAACGCGAGGTCCGACCCGTCGTCCCCGCGCAGGTGCGACGCACCGAGCGCGGCGACGTTGAGGTCGTTGTCGACCTGGACCGGGACACCACCGAGCTCCGCCGACAGCGCCTCGGCGAGCGCGAAGCGCCCACCCTCGATGCCGAGGTTGACGGCGTGCATGACCGAGCCGTCCTCGGGGTCCACCAGTCCCGGCACGCCGACGCCGACGCCGTCGACGTCCTCGAGCTCGGCACCCGCGCGGCGCACCACCTCGCGGACGGCACGGGCCGCGCTGGACACGACGCCCTGCGGCCCGCGCACCGTCGGCAGGCGCAGGGTCTCCCGCGCGACGCCGTCGGGCCCGAGGAAGGCGGCGAGCACCTTGGTCCCGCCGATGTCGAGACCGACCGCGCTCCCGGTCCCCGAGCCGTCGCACCGCGACGTGTCCTCGGGGCCGGAGCGTCCGGCCAGGGCTGCGGCTGCCTCGCCGTTCAGCGAGGCAGCCGTGCTCAGGTCGCTCACGTCAGCCCTTCACCGCACCCGAGACGAGACCACCGGTCATCCGACCCTGGACGATGAGGAAGAAGACCACCACGGGAACGGCGATGATCACCGAACCTGCCATGAGGGCTCCCCAGTTGGTCGCCTGGGTCGCCTGCTGGAACGTCCGCAGCCACACGGGCAGCGTCATCGACTCGGGGCGGTTCATGATGATCAGCGCCATGACGAACTCGTTCCACGCCTGGATGAAGGCGAACACGCCCGTCGCGACGAGGCCCGGGGCGAGGAGCGGGAACGTGATCTTCCAGAACGCCCTACCGCGCGAGCAGCCGTCGATCATGGCGGCCTCCTCGAGCTCGGCGGGCACGCCGTTGACGAACCCGCGCAGCGTCCAGATCGTGAACGGCAGCACGCCGGACACGTACACGATGCCCAGACCGACGATCGTGTTGAGCATCTGCCAGCCGTCGATGATCCGGAAGATCGAGATCATCATCGCCTCGCCCGGGATCATCTGGACCACGAGGACCGCGATGATGAAGGCGCGACGACCCTTGAACCGGAACCGCGTGACCGCGAGCGACGCGAGGAAGCCGAGCACCATCGCGATGACGAGGGTGAAGAACGTCACCATGATCGAGTTCCCCATCGCCGGCGGCAGCGGGGCGCGCGAGGTGTCGGTCCACGCCGACACGTAGTTGTTCAGGGTGAAGACGTCCGGCGTCGGGAAGAAGTGGAGGTCCGTGCCGCGGATGAGGCTCGACGGCAGGAACGAGGTGTTGATCATCCAGTAGACCGGGAAGATCGAGGCCACGAAGACGATGATCGCGATGATCGCGAAGCCGACGTTGGCGGCCTTCTTGCGCTGCGTCTCGCGGTTCTTGCGCTGCGTCGGCTTGCCCGCGACCGAGGCGTGACGTACCGCGGCCCGGGGGGTGGTCGAGATGGTGCTCACAGTTCTTCCTCCCGGATCGTCTGACGCACGTAGTAGAAGGAGATGGCGAGCATGATGAAGACGAAGATCACCGAGATCGCGCTGGCCAGCCCGTAGTGCCCCTGCGCCATACCCATCTGGTAGATGTACACGCCGATGGTGTTCGTCTTCTCGCGGTCACCGCCCACGCCCTGGAGTGCGTAGATCTGTGTGAACACCCGCAGGTCCCAGATGATCGACAGCACGATGAGCACCGTGATGATGCTGCGCACGTAGGGGATCATGATGAGACGGAAGCGCTGGACCGGACCCGCGCCGTCGAGCTGCGCGGCCTCGAGCACCTCGCCGGGGATCTGCGTCAGGCCCGCGTACATCGTGAAGGCGACGAACGGGACCGCTCCCCAGACGATGACGATCGTGGCGATGAGGAAGAACTGGAGCGGGTTGAGGAGCCACGAGTGGCCCATCCAGTTGTCGCCGGTGATCTTCGTCAGGAGGTTGTTGATCACGCCGTACTGGGTGTCGAAGATCCAGCCCCAGACGATCGTCGCGGCGAGAGCGGGCATGGCCCAGGCGAGGAGCAGGCCGACCGAGACCAGCAGGCGGAAGCCCTTGCCGAGCCGCATCATGAGCAGAGCGATGAGCGTGCCCAGGAGCATCGTGAGCGCGACGCAGACGACCATGAAGAAGAAGCTGCGCATCAGCACGGTCCAGAAGCCGTCGACGTCCGTGAGGACCTGGACGTAGTTGTCGAAGCCGACCCACTCGGCGGGCTGGCCCATGAGCTGGGCCCGCTCGTACTCCTGGAACGACATGACGATCAGTCGGACGATCGGGTACCCGACCAGCACCCCCAGCACGACGAGGCTGGGGACGAGGAGCGTCCAGGGCAGGACCGGTGGACGCCGCTTCTTGGGGGGGCGCACGGGCGCGCCGGGGCGCTCGGTGCGGGGTTCGAGGGTGGTTGAGCTCATTTCCTCACTCCGTCAGGGGTGCGCGGTGGTGCGCGGGGACGTGCCGACGGCCCGTCATGGGAAGGGGTGGGGGCTCCCACGAGGAGACCCCACCCCTGACGGCTCGAGCCTCCGGTGGCGCCCGGACGAGCCGGGCGCCACCGGACGGGCTCAGCTGTTGAGGATCTCCTCGATCTTTGCGTCCAGGTCCTTGGCGACGGTGTTCACGTCGTCACCGTTGGCGATCCGCGTGAAGGCGGTCTGGAGCACGTTCTGCGCCTCGACGTCGGCCCACTTGGGCGACGGCGGGGTGAGGCGCGCGTTCTGCGCGGCCGCGACACCGGCCTGGGCGATCGGGTCCTCCTGCGGCACCTCGCTCGCGAGGGACTTCTTCGCCGGGATCATGTTCGCCTGGGCGAGGATCGTCTGGTACTCGTCGCTCATCATGATCTCGAACGCCTTGTACGCGAGCTCGGGGTTGTTCGACTTCTGGGCCACGGCGATGTTCGAGCCACCGGCGAAGACGGCCGCCGGCTCACCGGCGGTCTTGCCCGGGAGCGGGAACGCCGCGAGGTCGGAGCCGTAGGTCTCGACGCAGCCAGGCGTCGCGTTCGGGTCCTCCGGCGCCTGCGGGGACTTGATCGTTCCGGCGATCCAGGTCGGAGCCGACACGTACGCGACCGTGCCCTCGCAGAACGGCACCTGGAGGTCGGTCTCCTGACCGTCCTTCGGGGCGTGCGACGCCGTGGTCATGAGGTCCTGGACCTGAGCCAGGCCGGCGAGGCCGCCCTCGGTCGAGAAGCCCGCCTCCCACTCGCCCGAGTCGGCGTTCTGCTCGGCGATGAAGCCACCGTTCTCCCAGATGAACGGGAGAGCGTTGTACCAGTCCTGGCCGGGCCAGTACACGCCCGAGACGGTGTCCGTGGTCAGCGCCTTCGCGCTCGCGACGTAGTCGTCGAGCGTCGCCGGGATCTCCGCGCCGCCGGTCACCTGCGGCGTGTAGAACACCGCACGCGAGCCCGCGTAGTACGGCAGGGCGTAGTGCTTGCCGTCCCAGTCGCCGGCCTCGACGAAGCCGGGGAGCAGGTCGTCGCCGCCCAGGGACTCGAACTCCTCCGCGGTGATCTCACGGAAGTAGCCCGCGGACGTGAACGCCGGGGACTGCGTGTTGCCGACCTCGACGACGTCCGGGCTGTCCGACCCGGAGAGCGACGTGGTGAGCTTGTCGACGAGACCGGTCCAGGACTGCTCCTCGATCGTGAGGGTGCTGCCCGGGTTCTCCTTCTCGAAGGTCGTCTTCAGGTAGTCACGGGCGGCGTCGGGCGTGTCCGAGCCGTTGAGCCAGACGCGGATGTCGCCGGTCGCAGCCTCGGTCTCGCCGGAGCCGTTGTCGTCGCTGCCGCCGCCGGTGCTGCAGGCGGTCAGCGCGAGCGCCAGGGTGATCGTCGACGCCACGGAGGCGACGACGAGACGGTTCCTCTTCACTGGGTGCTTCCTCTCGGTGATTCTTGGTGGCGGCGTCGGTGACGCCACCGGAGGTGTGGCAGGAGTCCTGCGTAATCGAGCGCATGCAGGGGTACTGCGTTCCTGGGGGTGCTGCTCTGGGGTTCCCCAGGAGGTCTGAGGGGCTGGGGCGGGCCCGGCCCCGGTCGGGCGGTGGGGGTCAGTCCGAGCGTCGTCGGCTCATGAGACCCCCAGCTGTCCGGACAGGACGAGGACGGCTGCCCCGGCAAGGACGACGTCTTCGTCGAGCGTGGCCATCCGCACCTGGAGCCCGCTGCCGATGACCGGCATCGTGCGGGAGCGGATGGTCTCGAACGCCGCCTCGCGCAGAGGCCCGTCGAGCAGGTCCGCAGGACCGCTGACGAGCACCTCCGCGAGGTTGAGCGCACTGACGACAGGTGCCAGAGCGATGCCCAGCGTCCTGCCCACCGACGCCAGGACGGCGTCGGAAGCCTCGGTGTCGAGCCCGTCCACCGCGCGGCGCAGCGCCGGCACGGACAGGACGGTCTCCAGGCAGCCGCGGCGCCCGCAGGCGCACGGCTCGCCGTCGTCGACGACGGTCACGTGACCCAGCTCGCCGGCCGCGTCCGCGTGCCCGCGCACCCGTGCGCCGTCGACCATGATCCCGGCGCCCACGCCCTCGCCCACGGTGAGGACGAGCAGTCCGTCGCCGGCCGCGCCGCCGAACGTGAACTCGCCGAGCGCGGCGATGTTCGCGTCGTTGGCCACGTGGACCGCGAGGCCGAGCCGCTCGGTGAGCTGCGCGGCGAGCGGGACGTCGTACCAGCGGCGGTTGGGAGCCTCGATGACGCGACCCTCGGCGTCGACGACGCCGGGCGAGCCGATCCCCACGCCGATGACCGGCTGGGTGGCGGACGCGATGAGGCCGCGGCAGAAGCGCGTGAGGAGGTCGACCAGCTCGGTGCCGGTGCGGCCGTCGACCGCCAGGCTCTGCCGGACGACGAAGTCGCCCGTGAGCGTGAGGACGGCGCCGCGCAGCACCTCGTCGTCGGTGAGGTCCACGGAGACGATCTGGTACGCGCTGGTGCGCATCCCGACGAGGATCGCGGGCTTGCCGACGCGCTGGCCCGGGCGGACGCCGAGCTCCTCGACGAGGCCCTCCGCGATGAGCACGGACACGAGGTCCGAGATCGTCACCCGGGTGAGGGACGTGGCGCGCGCCAGGTCGGCGCGCGAGGTGGGTCCCTCGTGGAACAGGTGCTGCAGCACGAGGGACCGGTTGTGGGCCCGAGCGTGCTCGGGCAGCACCTTCGAGGTCGGCCTGAGCCCTGTGCTCAGACGCCTCCTCGGTGCTCCGGTCCCGGTGACTGCCGTTGTCATGTTTGTTAGTAGACTGCCTTTACTAAGTGGCTGTCAACTTTCTCGCGGCTTCGTGACCGAAACGTTGCCGATCGGCCCGCGCTGCGGGACCTGGGTCCCGCCCCAGGTGGCCCGTAGACCCGCCCGTCCCCTCAGGACGTCGCCGCGTCGACCCAGCCCCGCGCGCCCGGATGCTCCACCGAGCGCGAGGCCACGACGACCGCCTGCTCGAGCGCGGCCCGCCACGACGCACCGCGCGACACCGCCGCCGCGAACGCGCCGTGGACCACGTCACCGGCGCCGAGGGTGTCGACGACGCGCTCCGGCTCGGGGACCGCGAGCTCGTAGCGCTCCCCCGCGTCGAGCACCTCGACGGGACGCGGGCCGCGCGTCCGGGCGACGAACCGCGGGCCGAGCGCCGCGACCGCGGCGAGCACGTCCCCCGCCCCGACCCCCGGAGACCGGAAGTCCGCCGACACCACCACCGCGTCGCACAGTCCGATCATCCGGGCCGCGTCCGGCTTCCACGACCCGCCGTCGAGCACCACGGCCGCGCCCCGCTCGCGCGCCTGCCGAGCCATCTCGAGCGCGAGGCCCGGCAGGTGCCCGTCCAGCAGCAGGACGTCACCCGGCCCGACGCCGTCGAGGAGCCCCGGGCCGTCGACCGTGGCGCGGGCGGCGAGATCGTCGAACCCGGACGCGTTGGTGCTCACGACGGCGCGCTCGCCCGTGCCTTCCGTGACGAGCACGGTCGAGACGGCGAGGCGCCCGCCGGCCGCCTCCCCCGCGGCGTCGACCAGGTCGACCCCGCAGTCCGCGAGCTCGCGCCGCACGACCGCGGCGAACGGCCCGCCCCCGACCGCGGTGACGAGCCGCGTGGGGACTCCGAGCGCGACGGCCGTCGCGGCGGCGTTGGCGGCAGGCCCGCCGAAGGTCGCGGACAGCGACCGCGCGACGACCTTCTCGTCGGGACGCGGCAGCGCGTCGACCACCTGGACGACGTCGAGGGTCACGAGACCGCAGCACACGAGCACGCGACCATCCTGCCGTGCCGGGGCTCCGGAGCGCGCCGCCGTCCACGGTCGGGGACGTCGCGCTGCGGTTGGATCACGGCCAGTTCACAAGACGGTCACGATGTCGCGCACGGTGTCCGGTTCGCGCGCTTGGCCCCCTACTCTCGCAGCATGCGGACCACTCGCCCCTTCGCCGTCGTCGTGGCGCTCCTGCTCGGCGGCGCCCTCCTGGCGGGCTGCTCCGCCTCCTCGGGCGACATGGCGTCGTACTCCGTGGACGACGGCGGCGCGGTCTCGGAGGTCGCGGAGAGCGGCGCGGCCGACGGCCCCGGCGACGCGTCCTCGGGGATCGCTCCCGGGGACGAGGGCGCCGTCGCCGCGGCCGACCGGGAGATCGTCACCACGGGGTCGGTCACGGTCGTGGCCGCCGACCCGTCGGCGGCGGCCGACGCGGTCGCCGACCTCGCGGAGAGCGCGGGCGGCCGGGTCGAGGGCAGGCGGCAGTCGGAGCCCGAGGGCGACGCGCGCGCGTCGGCCGAGCTCACGATCCGCGTGCCGTCGGCGCAGACGACCGCCACCGTCGACGCGCTCGACCAGGTGGGCGAGGTGCGCGACCTGTCGATCGAGGCGGTCGACGTGACCGGGACCGCGCGCGACCTCGACGCCCGCGTCGACGCCCTGACGACGTCCGTCGAACGGCTGCGCACGCTCATGGGCGACGCCGCCACGACCGCGGACCTGCTCGCCGCGGAGCAGGAGCTCACGACGCGCCAGGCCGAGCTGGAGTCGCTCCAGTCGCAGCGGGCGGCGCTCACGGACCAGGTCTCGATGTCGACCCTGCACGTCACGCTCGTGCAGGTCGCGCCTGCCGAGCAGCTCGCCCCCGGCGGCTTCCTCGGGGGCCTGCAGAACGGCTGGAACGCCCTGCTCGCCACGCTCAACGGGCTCGTCGTCGTCCTCGGTGCCCTGCTCCCGTGGCTCGTGGTCGCCGGAGCGGTGCTGCTCGTCGTGCGCTGGGTCCTGCGCCGGTCGCGGCGGCGAGCCCAGGACGGCGGCACGCCGCCGGAAGACGCCGACCGCCCGGGGCCCGACGACGGCCCCGACGCTCCCGCGGCGAGCCGCGGGCCGCTCGTCGGTGCGTCCACCCATGACTGACCCGACGATCGCCGAGACCCCGCCGACCGGGCGCGTCGCCCGCCTCTGGCACGACACGGACGACGGCGAGCCGCGGCTGGTCGGGCACCTCGTGACGCGCGTGTGCACGCACTGGGACACCGTCGGCCCGTCCGCCTTCCCGCGGCACGTCAACCCCGAGCCGCGCGTCCAGTGGCGTGCCCACCTCGACGACGCCGACCCGGCCCTGGCCGAGGACCTGTACAGCGACGACCCCGAGGCGCCGCCGCTCCCCCGCGAGGACGACGACGGCCTCGTCGTGCGGGGACGGCGGCTGCGGCTCGAGTGGCTCGACGGCGAGGAGGCGGCCGCCGCATGGGCGCAGCACGGGTGGTGACGGGCGCCCCGCTCCGGGCCACGAAAGGACCCGCTGGACGACGACGGCCCGCACCCTCGAGGGGTGCGGGCCGTTGCCGCAGGGGTGGAGGTGCGGGGAATCGAACCCCGGTCCGGTGACGCCGATCGAGGACTTCTCCGGGCGCAGTCTGCTGTCGTTTTTCTCGGCCCCCGCACTCACGCAGACAAGGTGCGGACGGGCTCAGTCACCTGAAAGTCCCCGCAGCCCCGATGACGAGGACTACGAGCAGTGGCTCTCTAGATGACGCCAGGATCCGAGTCGAGAGCTAGCTCGGGCTGACGGACTTCGGGGCTCGCTCAGGCGGCGAGGGCGAAGTCGGTGCGCTTGTTATCGGCACCTGTGGTTTGCAGACATCGTTAACGAGATAAGCCTGCATCCTCGGCCCGCTTCTCCTCGAAGCACGACCACCGTCGAAACCGATCACCCCCTGTGGAGTTGTCAACCACTGCGCGGCTCCCGGGCGGACCCGGTCCTCGCTCAGCGGGACAAGCCTACGGGATGAACGCCGGCCGCCGCACCGATATTTCCGCACCTCCCGGACGAGGCTCGGTGCGCGTCGCCGGCGCCTACTTCTTGCGGCTCAGCGCGTCCACGAGCAGACCGCCCGCGATCCCGAGGAGGAACACGTCCTTCGCGAGCCCGGTGCCCTGCTCGGTCGGGCGCACGCCGTCCTCGCGCGTCATGCCCGGGGTCTTCAGGTACATGCCCACGAGCCCGGCCGAGAACACGCCCAGGCCCACGGCCACGAGCCCGGTGGGGACGAACGGGGCGACGAGCGCCGCGCCGAGCGCGATCTCCGTGGTCGAGAGCGCCTTGGTGAACTGCCTCGGCTCGACGTCCCCCAGGAACGAGTACGTCCCCGCCGCCATGCCGTGGATCCCCTGCGCGGTCGCCTCGTCCGCGCCGCGCTTGTTCAGGCCGGAGTTGAGGATGTACGCACCCGCCGCGAGGCGCGGGATGTACTGGCGGAGCTTGACCATGGGGCCTCCTGGTTCGTGGTCGACGTCTCGTCCTCGACCGTACGTCGAGGGCGGCGACGCCACCAGCGGGTGAGGCCGTCGTCGGACCCGACGCGCCCGGGTCAGCGCAGCTCGCGCTGCCGCATCGCGCGCTGCGCCTCGCGGTTGTCCTGCTTCTCGCGCAGCGCCTGGCGCTTGTCGTACTCCTTCTTGCCGCGCGCGAGCGCGATCTCGACCTTGGCCCGGCCGTCGAGGAAGTACAGCGCCAGGGGCACGATCGTGTGCCCCTTCTCGCGCGTCTTGGACTCCAGGCGCAGGATCTCCTCCTTGTGCAGGAGCAGCTTGCGCTTGCGCCGCGGCGCGTGGTTGTTCCAGGTGCCCTCGGTGTACTCGGGGATGTGGACGTTCTCGAGCCAGGCCTCGCCGCGGTCGACGGCGACGTAGCCGTCGACGAGCGAGGCGCGCCCCATGCGCAGCGCCTTGACCTCCGTGCCCGACAGGACGATCCCCGCCTCGTACACGTCCTCGATCACGTAGTCGTGGCGTGCCTTGCGGTTGCTGGCGACGACCTTGCGGCCGGTGTCCTTCGCCATCCGTGTCCTACCGTCCTTCGCTGTCGTGTCGTCGCCGGCGCACCAGCGTACGGGTGCCCGACGACGCCCGGTACCGATTATCCCCCGCGCGCGGGGCGGCGGGGGGTCGGGCACGCAGCGCACGACGAGGCGGGCCGGATCAGCCCAGGACCGACATCGGGTCGATGGTGGACCCGTTGACGTACACCTCGAAGTGGAGGTGGCACGCCCCGGACAGCCCGGTGTTGCCCGAGTAGCCGATGACGTCGCCCTTGTTGACCGCCTGCCCGGAGGAGACCGCGAACCGGGTGAGGTGGTTGTAGCTCGTCATGAGGTTCGAGCCGCCGACGGTCCCGTGGTTGATCAGGACCTGGTTGCCGAAGCCGTTGCGCCACTGGGCGTGCACCACCGTGCCCGGACCCGCGGCCATGATCGGGGTCCCGCAGTAGGCGCGCAGGTCGGTCCCCGCGTGCAGGCGGTAGTACCCGAGGATCGGGTGCAGCCGCATCCCGTAGCTCGACGTCACGTACGGCACGGCGGTCGGGAACGAGAGGAAGCTCGAGATGCTGCCGCGGTCTCCCCCCGAGGAGGAGCCGCCGCCACCACCACCGCCGCCCGACGAGCCGCCCCCACCGGAGGACTGCCCCTGCTGCTGACGCCGGGCCTCCTCCTCCGCGGCCTTGCGGTCGCGCTCCGCCTGCTCGGCGATGATCCCCTTGATCTCCTGCTGCAGCGACTGCTGGGCGGCCTCGTTCTCGGCGACCTTCGCCTCGGCCGCGGCCTTGCGCGCCTCGATCGTCGCCTTCTTCGCCTGCTGGTCGACGATGAGCTGCTCGACCTCGGCCTTGCGGTCCGCCGCCGCCTTGCGCGCGGCCTCGGCGGCGACGACGTTCTCGTCCGCCTGCTTCTTCAGGTCGGCGACCGTCTCCCGCACCGCCTGCAGGCGCGCCTCGCGGTTGCGCGCGACCGACTCGGCCTCGAGGAGGTCCTGGAGAGACCGAGACTGGCTGCGCGCCGCCGTCGACGAGACCGCGTACTCCTCGATGAACTCCTCGGTGCTCTGCGCACCCGTGACGATGCCGAGGCTCGAGACGTCGCCCTGACCGCGGTACGCCTGGCGCGCCATCTCCGCGATGCTGGACTTCGCGTCGGCGACCTCGGTCGCGCCGCGCTCGATCTCGGCGCTGATCGCGGCCTCCTGTCCGAGCGCGTCCTCGAGCCGCTGCGCGAGCAGCTCCGCCTCGCGCTGGGTCCGCTCGACCTCGGCCTCGGCGGCGTCCAGCTCGGCCTGGGCGACCGGCAGGCGCGCCTCGATCGCCTGGAGGTCGACCACCGCCTGCGCGAGCTCGGCGTCGGTGTCCTCGAGCTGGGACTGGAGCTGCTCGCGGTTGCCGAGGATCTCGGACTGGCGGCGTTCCGCGGCTGCTCGGCGGTCGTCGATGTCGTCGGCGGAGGCCGACGCGACACTCCCCACGAGGAGCATCGTCGTGGCGATCAGGGCCGCGGTCGCGCGGCGGAGGTCCCGGGTCATCTCACACCCTCGTGTGGCGGTTGAGCGTGACGACCGAGGAGACGGCCGCCAGGAGGAACGCGATACCGACGAGGACGGGCGCGATGCGCAGCACGTCCGACTCGTCGACGTAGGCCACCCACGTCACGGACTGCGACAACCAGTCGGTGACGAGGTACTTCACCCCCACCCACAGCCCGCCGACCGCGAGGAGCGCACCGAGCACGGCCGCGATCGCCCCTTCCAGCAGGAACGGGAGCTGGATGAAGAGATTCGACGCCCCGACGAGCCGCATGATGCCGGTCTCACGGCGCCGGCTCAGCGCCGACAGCCGGATCGTCGTCGTGATGAGCAGCACCGCGGCGAGGAGCATGACCGCGGCGAGGCCGGCGGCGAGGAGCGACGCGCGGTTGAGCGCGAGGAAGAGCGAGTCGAAGATGCGGCGCTGGTCCTCGACGACCTCCACGCCCGGGCGCCCGGTGACGACGTCGTTGACGACCTCGTAGTTCTCCGGGTTGGTGAGCTTGAGGCGGAAGGACGCCTGCATGTCGTCGACGGTGAGCTGCGTGCCGAGGTAGCCGTCCGGGTACCGCTCCTGGAACGCGGCGAACGCGTCGTCCTTGGACTCGAAGTACACGGTCTGGATCTCGTCGGCGAGCTCGGACTCGAAGACGTCCTCGAGGGCGGCGATCTGGTCCGGGGTCGCCTCGCCCGCGGCGCAGGTCGGTGACGGCGAGCCGGTGGGGCACAGGAAGACGGAGACCTCGACCTTGTCGTACCAGTCGTCCTTGAGCTTCCCGATCTGCGCCTGCAGGAGCATCGACGCGCCGACGAACGTCAGCGAGACGAAGGTGACGAGGACGACGGAGACCGTCATCGAGACGTTGCGGCGCAAGCCCTGACCGAGCTCCGCGAGGATGAACTGGAGTCGCACGCCGATCACTCCCCCGCCGTCGCCTCGACGTGGCGGCGCACCGAGCGTCGCGACGGCGGCTCGGCCGGCTCCTCCTCGGCAGCCGACCGAGCCGCAGCCGGCTGCACGCGCGGGACGGCCGTCGTCGGCGCCGACTCGGGCGCCGCGCCGGGCGCGGTGCCCGGGGCGTCCCGGTCAGGGTCCGGGATGACCTGCCCGCGCGCGCCGTAGGCGCCGTGCGCCTGGTCACGCACGAGCGTCCCGGTGTCGAGCTCGATGACGCGACGCCGCATCTGGTTGACGATCTCCTCGTCGTGCGTCGCCATGACGACGGTGGTCCCGGTGCGGTTGATGCGGTCGAGCAGGCGCATGATCCCGAGCGACGTCGTGGGGTCGAGGTTCCCGGTGGGCTCGTCGGCGAGCAGGATCGGCGGGCGGTTGACCATGGCGCGCGCGATGGCGACGCGCTGCTGCTCGCCGCCGGAGAGCTCGTGCGGGCGGCGCTTCTCCTTGCCCGCGAGCCCCACCATCTCGAGCGTCTCGGGGACCGTGATCGCGATCGTGTGCCGCGGCTTGCCGATGACCTGGAGCGCGAACGCGACGTTCTCGAACACCGTCTTGTTCGGCAGGAGGCGGAAGTCCTGGAAGACGACCCCGATCTGGCGCCGCAGCTTGGGCACGTTCCAGCTCGACAGCGACCCGAGGTCCCGCCCCGCGACGAAGACCTTCCCCTTGGTCGGGCGCTCCTCGCGCAGGACGAGGTGCAGGCACGTCGACTTGCCGGAGCCCGACGCGCCGACGAGGAAGACGAACTCGCCGCGGCGAACCTCCATCGACACGTCGTCGACGGCCGGCCTCGCGCCGCGCGCGTAGACCTTGGTGACGTTCTCGAAGCGGATCACAGCGGCACGTTCCTCGGGTCGGGGGTCGATCCGTGGACGAACGAGGTTCGTCGCACGATCCCGAGGGTAGGCACGCGCCTCCGGCCCGGCGGGGCGGACACGCCGCACCCGGGCGCATCGATCCGTTGCTCGGATCAATCGGCCCCGGGGCAGCCGCCGAGGGTCAGGCCTCCTTCTGCACCCCGCGGCGCCAGCGGATCCCCGCCTCGATGAAGTCGTCGATGTCGCCGTCGAAGACCGCCGACGGGTTGCCGACCTCGTGCTCGGTCCGCAGGTCCTTGACCATCTGGTACGGCTGCAGCACGTAGGAGCGCATCTGGTCGCCCCAGCTCGCCTTGATGTCGCCCGCGAGCTCCTTCTTCTTCGCGTTCTCCTCCTCCTGGCGCACGAGCAGCAGGCGGGACTGGAGGACGCGCAGCGCGGCGGCGCGGTTCTGGATCTGCGACTTCTCGTTCTGCATCGACACGACGATGCCGGTCGGGATGTGCGTCATGCGCACCGCGGAGTCCGTCGTGTTGACGGACTGCCCGCCAGGGCCCGAGGACCGGAAGACGTCGACCTTGATCTCCGACTCCGGGATCTCGATCGAGTCGGTCTGCTCGATGAGCGGGATGACCTCGACGGCCGCGAACGACGTCTGGCGACGCCCCTGGTTGTCGAAGGGCGAGATGCGCACGAGACGGTGCGTGCCCGCCTCGACGGACAGATGGCCGAAGGCGTACGGAGCCTTCACCTCGAACGTGGCGGACTTGAGGCCCGCCTCCTCGGCGTAGGACGTGTCGAGCACGGTGGTCGGGTAGCCGTGGCGCTCCGCCCAGCGCAGGTACATGCGCAGGAGCATCTCCGCGAAGTCGGCCGCGTCCACGCCACCCGCGCCCGCGCGGATCGTGACGACGGCCTCGCGCGCGTCGTACTCGCCGGCGAGGAGCGTGCGGACCTCGAGCTGGTCGAGGTCCTTGCGGATCGCCGCGACCTCGGCCTCCGCCTCGACGAGGGTGTCCTCGTCCTCCATCTCCTGGCCCATCTCGACCAGGGTCTCGACGTCGTCGATGCGCTGGCCGAGCTTCTTCACCCGGTCCAGCTCGGACTGCGCCGCGGAGAGTGCCGACGTCACCTTCTGCGCGGCGTCCGGGTCGTCCCACAGGTCGGGGGCCGACGCCTTCTCCGAGAGGTCCGCGATCTTAGCGCGCAGCACCTCCGGGTCGCTCACGCTCTCGATGGACTCGAGCGTGCTGCGCAGCGCCTTGATCTCGGTCGGAAAGTCGATGGTGGCCACGAGGTTCAAGGTTACGCGACACCGCGCGCGCTCCGCGCCGCCGGGCCGGCAGACCCGTGCCCGGCGGCGCGGAAGGTCAGGCCTTCGGCTCGCCCTTCGCGGCGGGCGCACCCGTGCCCGACGTCGCGGGCTCGCTCCCGGCTGCCTGCTGGCGGCCCTCGTCGCGCGCCCGGGCGAGCATCGCCTCGAGACGCTGGCGCCGGCGTCGGCGGTCGTCGCGGACGCCGACGATCAGGACCACGACGATCGCGATCAGCAGGAGCTGCGGCCACGGGACGGCCCAGGTCGTCACGGTGACCGTGACGGGCTCGAGCGGCGCGTCGACCTGGTCGTCGTCCACCACCGTCGGGGTGACGGTGATCGTCGACCGGACCGGGCCGAGCGGCCAGACGTTCGGCGTCTCGACGCGGGATCGCTGCGAGCCGCCCGGCAGGACCTCGGGGATCTGCGTCGCCGAGCGGTCCGTGGACAGCAGCCCGAAGAACCCCGACGTCGCGACGTCGCCATCGGCACCGAGACGGACGTTGCCGTCGTTCGTCACGTCGTAGGAGACGGTCATGTCACCCGCGGCGAACGGGTTCCACGACGGCGTGTAGGACGCCTTGACGTTCTCGACCGTCAGGACCGGCTCCACGTCTCCCGTGACGCGCGTGGAGACACGGAAGCCGACGCGGCTCTCCACGCCGACGCTCGTCCCGCCCTCCCCCGCACCGGTGCTCGTCATCGTCGCGGCGATACCGGCGACGTGGTCGCCGGGCGTGGCGTTGTCCGGGACCGCCACCGTGAACGGCACGACGACCGTCGCGTCGGGCGCGACCTCGACCGAGTCCTGGACCTCGATCCAGGTCCCGGCCCCGGTCGACTCCCGGTCCGACGGCAGCATGTTGAACCGGCCCTTGGGGTTGATGTACCCGTCCGCGGCCTGGATCGAGAAGGTCACGGGCACGTCGCTGAAGTTCGACACGGCGAGATGCTCGGACGCGGATGCCCCGGGGTCGAGCACCAGCTCGACGCGGGACCGCCCGTCCGGGCCGTCCGCGTCGGCGGGCTTGACGCCCCAGGTGATGACGTCCTCGGTGTCGAGCGGCAGGACGCCGCCGGACGCCGCGCCCGCCGGCAGCGCGGGCGCGAGCGCTGCGACGAGCGCCGCTCCGGCCGCGGCGACCCAGCGGGCCGGGCGGCGCAGTCCGTGGCTCAGGTGTGATGCAGGGTTCACGCAGGTGCTCTCTCCGTACGACGGCGGGCCGCCCACCCGATCCGACCTCTGTCGGACGAGTGGAGCGGCCCGCCGTGGACTGCTCGGTCGACGGCCGACCGCGGCCGGCCGTCAGGTCACGAGGACCGTGTGCTCAGTCCTCGAAGAGGGAGAGCGTGATCGTCGAGGAGTAGGCGCCGGCGGCGACGTCCTCGGCGGTGCGGAGCGTGAGGCCCGCGGACGCGGTCCACGAGCCCTCCGGGTTGACCTCGGCCGAGTCGTAGGCCGAGACGAGGAGGTCCTGCTCGACGAGGCCGACGCCACCCTCGAGCTCGGGGTCGACACCCTCGCCGGCCTCGACGAGGCCGCTCTCGCTCCCGCTGACCAGCGACGGCGCCCAGCCGAGGTTCTCCGCCCCGATGGTGCCCGCGTCGCCCGTGAAGTCCTCAGCGACACCGACCACGTACCAGAACGCCCCGGCGGGGACCTCGGTGCGCGTGTCGGTGACCGTGACGTTCGGGAGGTTGCCCGTGAACTCACGGGTGCCGTCGACGGTCGAGTCCTGCTCGGTGAGCGTGGTCGCGTTCGAGGCGACCGAGAGCGCGAGGTTGCCCGGCTCGACGTTCGACTCGATCTCGACGGAGACGTCGACACCCTGGCCGTCGCCCACCTGGTCTGCGGAGGCAGCGGACGCGAGGGCGACCGTGCCGATGAGCATCGCGCCGAGGGCACCCCCGGCGACGAGCTTCTTCGTTGCTCGTGCGTTCATGTTGTAGCTCTCCATCGTTGGAGTTGTTGTCGGACCGGATCACCATAGCGGCGAACCTGGGGTTTTGACAGAGAGGAACCAGAAGTGGCCATCCAAAGTTAAGAAAGTAAACAAAGGCGCGGGAGCATGCTCGCGCGTCGTTGCGTACCGTCCCTTCCTGGATGCTCGTCGTCGAACAGCAACAGGTGCTCACCACGCTCTGGCACGTGACTCTGCACGCACGATGATGCCATCACTCCACGCCTGGGTCACCCAGCTGATCATCGCGGGTCGTGCCCGGGCGGCGAGACGCACCGTCGCGGTGCGGCCGTCGGCGGTCGACGCCTCGGTCACCACGACGTCGTGCAGGCCGTCGAGCGCACCGGGATTCCGGTCCAGGTAGTCCTGGACGTCCGACCGGATCGACGAATCCGTGAGCGTCAGGACGCCGCTCTCGACGGGTGCGGTCGCGGCGCCCGTGTAGAACGACTCGGGCGTCATCGAGTCTGCTGCCGTGAGCGCGAGCGCGTCCGCGAGCGCGTACAGCCGCTTGCGCTCGAGGTGCACCTGCGTCGCGCTGACCACGACCGTGACCAGCAGCAGCGCGAACGCGACGAAGGCCGTCGTGAGGAGCATGATCCGACCGTCCTCCGGACCGTCGCAGGACGTGCACCGTCGCCACGGATCGAGGCGCGCGCGCCTCACGGCCGCCTCGCCGCGTACTCGTCGACGGGCGCGACGTGCTGGGCCTCGACGGGGACCGCGAGGGGCACCGCTGCCCGGACGAACGGCGGGACGAGCGGCAACGGCACCTCGAACTTCACCCGCGCGACCACCTCCGCCCCGGGCTCGAGACAGGGCGTGGCCGAGCACGAGATCGTCAGCACGTCGGCACCGGGCTCGAAGCCCTGGTCGTCGAGCGCGAGCCTGACGGCCGCTTCGGCGAGCCGCGCACCGTCGGCCACGGACGGCGCGGTCACGAACGCGCGCGCCGCCTCCCGCGAGGCGCCCTCGACCGCGAAGGTGGCCGCCTGCAGCCGCCCGACCGTCAGCACGAGGTACGTCACCGGCAGCAGCAGCACGAGCGCGACGCCGAGGAACTCCACGACGGCGCTCCCCCGCTCCGCCCTCCGCTCGCCCCCGGTGAGGCGAGCGAGCAGCGCCCGCAGCCAGCGGCTCACGGCGCTTCCTCGAGCGCGTGCCCGTCGACGGTCACCACGCCCGCCGGACCGAGGAGACCCACCACCGGGAGCGGCGCGGAGACCGTCACCTCGACGACCGGGAGGCCGTCGACGACCGTCTGACGCGCCACGACGTCCTGCGCGTACCGGGACGAGAGCGCGGCCGTGATCAGGTCGCGCGTTCGGGCAGCTCCGTCCTGCGGGCCACGGTCGGCACGGCCTGCGACCCGAGCACCCTCTGCGGCACAGTCCACGAGCGTCGCCCGCACGTGGACGGCGAGCGCTACCTGGACGACGCCGAGGAACAGCACGAGCACCAGGACGGACACGAGGGTGAAGTCGACCACCGCCGACCCGCGCTCGGGGTCCGTCGTCACCGTGCCGCGACCGACTCCGTGCGCCACCTCAGGGCGCGCCCACGCTCGAGATCGCGTTGCTGAAGGCCTGCGTCAGCGCCGGACCTGCGACAGCCCACAACGCGATGACGAGGCCCGCGGTCATCAAGGTGATGAGCACCCACCCCGAGACGTCGCCGCGTTCCGCGTCCCCGCCCACCAGGCGTCCGAGCGCCTCGCGCCCCGCTCGCCGTGCCTCCGTCGTCCTGCGTCCCGACCCCTGCATGGTTTCCCCTCGTTCGTCCGTCGTGAGTCGTGTCGTACGTGAGCTGTGGGGGCGCCGGACGCGCCCTAGGAGCCGCGCGCTCAGAACCCGAGCCGCAGCGTGGCGAGCGACGGAAAGACGGCGAAGACGACCGTCACCGGGAGGATGAGGAAGACGACCGGGATCATCATCGCCACCTCCTTCTTTCCGCCCGCCTCCATGAGTGCGCGACGCCCGGACTCGCGCACGTCCTGCGCCTGGGCGCGCAGGACGTCGGCGAGCGGAGTCCCGCGCTCGACGGCGACGGCGACCCCCTCCGCGAAGCGGGTCAGGCTCGGCAGGCCCGTCCGGTCGGCGAGCTGCTCGAGCGCCCGCGCGAGCGGCGTGCCGGCGCGCACGGACGCGAGCATCGCGCGGAGCTCGCCCGAGAGCTCTCCGTGGGCCGTCGTGGCGACCCGTTCGAGCGCCGCCACCGGGCCCTCGCCGGCGTTCACCGCGAGGGCGAGCAGCTCCGCGACGGTCGGGAACTCCGCGAGCATGCGTTCCTCGCGGCGTCGCACGGCGCGCGTCAGGGCGTGGTCGCAGGCGAGGACGCCACCCACCCCGCACAGCAGCGCGAGCAGGACGAGCAGCACGACGGACGAGCCCCGCGTCGCGGCGAGGACCACCGCGACGAACGTGCCCAGCGCGAGCCCGACGACGCCCCACACCAGCTGGCGGGCACGGAACTGCTCGACGCTCTGACGCCGGCCCGCACGCTCGAGCCGACGGCGGACGTCGGAGGACGTCGAGCCGAGCCGTTCGAGCGCCCGACCCGCGTCCGCGAGCACCGGGGCGACCAGACGCTCGACCGTCGGGAACGGCGTCCGGGTCGGCTGGTCGCGGAGCAGCACCGACGTCCGGTCGTGCGTCCGCAGGTAGGGCGCGAGGCGCTCGTCGAGCCGGATCGCGCGGCCGCGGACGCCCGCGACGACGAGCAGCAGCCCCACGGCGCCGAGCGCGCCGATCGCGGCTCCCGTCAGCGACACGTCGAGCGCGTTCATCGGAGCACCCTCTCCTCCTCGGGCAGCCGCCCGATCCGCAGCATGAGCTGGTACGCCGCGGCCGAGCAGGCTGCGCCGACGCCGAGGACGAGCGCACCCGACAGCGAGTTGTACGCCGCCGCCGTCTCGGGTCGGGTCGCGAGGAAGCCGAGCACCACCCACGGGCCCGCGACGGCGAGCCGCGCACCGTTGACCGTCCAGGACTGGCGCGCCTCGAGCTCGCCGCGGGTCCGCGCGTCCTCGCGCAGGAACGTCGAGAGGGTGCGCAGGAGCCGCCCCAGGTCCGTCCCGCCGACGTCGCGCGTCAGCCGGAGCGCCTCCACGATGCGGTCGGCCACCGGGTCCGCGAGGCGGTCCTTGAGCCGGTCCAGGCACTCCCCGAAGCGCCCCGACGCCCGGTAGTCGACCGCGAACCGGACGAACGGCTCCCGCAGGTCCGCCGGGCCGCGCTCGCCCAGCTGTCCGACGGCCTCGGGGAGCGACAGGCCCGCACGGACGCCGGAGGCGAGGTGGTCCAGCACCTCGGGCCAGACGTCGCGCAGGCGCGCCCTCCGGCGCCGGGCACGGGAGCGCACGACGAGCGCCGGCACGGACGCGGCGATCGCACCGAAGCACGTGGCGATCGTGACCGACCCGGCCAGGACCGTCGCGACGAGGAGGATCACGAGCCCCAGGCCCACGCTCGTCGCGACCAGCGCGCCCGGCGTCACGGACGGCGCACCCGCCTGCACGAGGAGGTCCTGCGTGCGCGCCGTCCAGCCGTCCGACCGGCGCTCCCGGCGCGGGCCCGGCGTCCAGAACGACCACCAGACGCAGAACAGGCCCGCGCCGAGCAGGAACCCCACGACGACGCCCACGTCAGCTCGCCCCCGACCACGCCGTGCTCGCCGAGGCGCTCCCCGAGCCGGCGGGGACGCGCGAGCGCTCCGGGTGGAGCACGGCTGCCAGGTCGATCCCCGCGCGCGCGAACCGGTCCGCGCCCGGCGGGAACCCGTCGGCACGCACCAGCCGGTCTCCCGTCCGGACGAAGATCTCCGCCGCCTCGACCACGCCCTGCTCGACCCGGCCCGTGACCCCCAGGATCTCGCGCACGACGCGCCGCCCGTCGGCGTCGACGCCGAGGTGGACGACCACGTCGATCGAGGACGCGACGGTCGGCACCACGAAGCGGTCCGAGACGTTCTCGCCCGCGAGCAGCGGCAGCGTGCACATCTTGGTGATGGCCTCGCGGGCCGAGTTCGCGTGCAGGGTGCACATCCCGGGAACTCCAGCGTTGAGCGCGACGAGGAGGTCGAAGCTCTCCGCCTCGCGGACCTCCCCGATGACGATCCGGTCCGGGCGCATGCGCAGCGCCTCCTTGACCAGACGGCGCAGCGGGATCTCGCCCGTCCCCTCGAGGCTCGGCTGCCGACACTGCATGGAGACGACGTCCCGCACGGCGAACCGGAGCTCGAACACCTCCTCGCACGTCACGACGCGCTGCGTGGGCGGCACCGAGCCCGCGAGGGCGTTGAGCATCGTCGTCTTGCCCGCCTGGGTGGCGCCCGCGACGAGGATGTTCAGCCCCGCGCGGACGGAGGCGTCGAGGAACGTCGCCGCCTGCGGGGTGAGCGACCCGAGCCGGACGAGGTCGTCGAGGTGCGACGCACGGACGACGTGCTTGCGGATGTTGACCGCCCAACTGCTGCGCGTGACGTCGGGGATGACGACGTGCAACCGCTCGCCACCGGGCAGCGAGGCGTCGACGAACGGGCTGGACAGGTCCAGCCGGCGGCCGGACGAGCGCAGCATCTGCTCGACGAGGTCGCGCACCTGCTCCGCGGTGAGGATCGTCGTCGTGAGCTCGGACCGGCCGCCCCGCGCGACGAAGACCTGCGAGGGCGCGTTGATCCAGATCTCCTCGATCTCCGGGTCGTCGAGGTAGGGCTGGAGCGGCCCGAGGCCGGCCACGGAGTCGACCACCGCGCGACCGGCGGCCGTCGGGTCGGCGAGCGGCGCGACGGCTCCGAGCGCGCTCCGCGTCTCGTAGTCCGCGACCACCTCGCGGACGAGCTCGTCGACCGCCGCGCGGTCGCGCACGGGGTCCACCCCGCGGCGTCGGACGAGCTCCCGCACCTCGCCCTCGAGCACGCCGACGGCGTGCGTGTCCGTAGACATGTCGAGCATTCCCCCTGCTCTGCTGGCCGGCTGCCCCGCCGGACCGAAAGACCTGACCGAGAGAGTAGGGCATCCGCGCGGCTCGCGGGAGTGCCCTGTGGACACCCGTGCCCGGAGCCTCGGGATCTGGGCCGTACCCCTCGGTGAAACCCGCCCGCGCCGTCCCACATCGTGGGCGCGGGCGCCGATAGGGTCGGGTCATGACCGACCTCCCGCCCGGCCGCTGGCAGGCCGCCGCCCGTGCCACCGGCCTCCTCGGCGCGGACGGCGCGGTGGCGGCGACGGTCTTCGCCGAGATGACGGCCCTCGCGCACCGCACCGGGGCGATCAACCTGGGGCAGGGGTTCCCCGACGTCGACGGCCCGGCGACGGTCAAGCACGCCGCGGTCCGCGCGATCGAGGAGGGCCACAACCAGTACCCGCCCGGCCCGGGGATCCTCGAGCTGCGCAACGCGGTCGCGAGCCACCAGTACCGGCACTACGGGCTCGACCCCGACCCGGAGACCGAGGTCCTCGTGACGACGGGCGCGACGGAGGCCCTCGCCGCGACGATCCTCGCGCTCGCCGGCCCGGGGGACGACGTCGTGACGCTCGAGCCGTTCTACGACTCCCACGCCGCGTGCATCGCGCTCGCGGGGGCGAACCACGTCACCGTCCCGCTCGTGCCCGGCCCGGACCGCTTCCGCCTCGACCTCGACGCCCTGCGCGCGGCCGTCACCGACCGCACGCGGCTCATCCTCGTGAACTCGCCCCACAACCCGACGGGAACGGTGCTCGACCTCGACGAGCTCGACGCGATCGCCTCCGTCGCGCGCCGCCACGACGCGGTCGTCGTGACGGACGAGGTCTACGAGCACCTGACGTTCGAC
This sequence comes from Cellulosimicrobium sp. CpK407, assembly GCF_051844275.1. Classification (NCBI taxonomy): domain Bacteria; kingdom Bacillati; phylum Actinomycetota; class Actinomycetes; order Micrococcales; family Promicromonosporaceae; genus Cellulosimicrobium; species Cellulosimicrobium sp. CpK407. The sequence continues at coordinate 21,584 of NZ_JBGNYC010000039.1, read as the reverse complement.
GACGCCCGGCACGTGCCGATCGCCACCCTCCCCGGGATGCGGCAGCGCACGGTCACGATCTCCTCGGCGGGCAAGACGTTCTCGTTCACCGGCTGGAAGATCGGCTGGCTGCACGGGCCGGAGCCGCTCGTCACCGCGGTGCGCACGGTCAAGCAGTTCCTCACCTACACGTCCGGCGCGCCGTTCCAGCCCGCCATCGCCGACGCCCTGTCCGACGACGAGACCCCGCGCGCGCTCGCCGACTCGCTCGCCGCGCGTCGGGACCTGCTGTGCGAGGGCCTCGTCCGGGCCGGGTTCGACGTCGTCGTCCCCCAGGGCACGTACTTCGTCATCGCCGACGGCGCCCCGCTCGGCGTCGAGGACGGCGTCGCCCTGTGCCGTGAGCTGCCCGCCCTCGCGGGCGTCGTCGCCGTCCCCGTGAGCGCGTTCTGCACGCCGGGGTCGACGACGGCCCGCGCGCTGGCCTCGCGCGTGCGGTTCACCTTCGTCAAGCGCGAGGACGTGCTCCGCGAGGCGGTGGGCCGGCTCGCCCGCCTCGGCGCCACGCGTCGCTCCTGACCGCGCCCCGACCCGTCACCGGGGCGGCTGCCGGACCGGCTCAGCCGCAGACGCCGGGCTGCAGCTCCTCGACCGGGGTCTCCGGCGTCGTGCCGGGGTCCGTGGTGCCAGGGTCCGTCGTGCCCGCCCCCGGGTCGGTCGCGCCGGGGTCGGTCGCGCCGGGGTCGGTCCCGGTCCCCGGGTCGGTCGTCCCGCCCGCGGGCGCCGTCGCGTCGTCGCGCGGGTCGGCGACGGCCTCGTGGCCGGGCGGGGGCGCGTCGTCGATGAGCCGCTGCCAGATGGCGTCCGCCTCCGACGTCCACTCGACGCGGTTGCGGTCGCTCGCCGCCTCCACGACGGGGACCTGCGTGAAGACGACCTCGGAGGGCTTGATGGCGCGGAGGCTGAACGCGAGTCCCGCGAGCGCCGTCGGGTCCGCGATCGTGGGGTCGGCGCTGATCGAGCCGAGCACCGCCTCGATGACGCCGTAGAGCTGGGGCGAGTTGGTGATGATGTTCTGGGAGAGCAGCTCGCGCACGGCCGAGTCGATGAACGCCTGCTGGCGCGCGATGCGCGTGAGGTCGGACCCCATCTCGAGCCCCATGCCCGTCCCGTGGCGCGCCCGGAGGAAGCTGATCGCCTCGTGGCCGTTGAGCGTGTACTCCCCGGCCGGCAGGTCGAGGGTGCCGTACCGCGGGCTCTCCTTGACGGGCTCCGGGAAGCACATGGTGACGCCGTTGATGGCGTCGACGACACCGATGACCCCGGTCATCTTGACGACGACGTGGTTGGTGATCGGGACGCCCGTGAGGTCCTGCACCGCGGTGATCGTGCACGCGGCGGCGTAGGTCATGTCGTCGACGCCGCCCGACCCGATCTGGAACGCCTCGTTGAACATCGTGTTGCGCCGCGGGCCCGACATCGACCCGTCGGGCAGGTTGCACGCCGGCAGGTCGACGAGCGAGTCGCGGGGGATGGACACGACCTCCATGCGCGTGCGATCACCGGACACGTGCACGATGAACGTCGTGTCCGAGCGCATGCCCTCCTCCTCGCCGGCGATCGCGGCGTTCTCGGCGTCGCGGTAGTCCGTGCCCATGACGAGGATGTTGAGCGACTTGCCCGCGAACGGGTCGGACGGGTCCTTCGGCGGCTCGACCGTCGGGCCGCCGACGACGAGTCCCGACACGTCGCTCACGGTGATCTTCGACTTGAGATCGAGGTAGACGGCTCCCGCTCCGACGGCGACGAACACGAGGGCGCCGGTGAGGACGAGCCCGACGGCCCGTGCGACGCGGTGCGTGCGCAGCGCGCGCGCATGGTGCGGGCCGCCGGAGGGCTTGTCCTCCCCGCCCTTCCGGGAGGGCGTCGTCGGTGTCGCACGGGGCCGCGAACGCGGGGACGACGAGGCGGGAGCGGTCGTTGGCACGGTCCGAGGGTAAGGGGTCCGGCGTGGACGCGTGCGCAGAACCAGCAGGAGGACGTGTGAAAGGGCGGCGAAGGCCGGCCGTGGCGTCAGACCGGCGTGTGCCAGCCGCCGCGGCGGAACGCCGGCGTGGCGAGGGCGAGCACGAGCAGGGACGCGACGACCGCGCCGAGCATCACGGTCGCCATCGCGACGGCGTCGCCCCCGAGGACGCCGACGAGCGGGCTCACGAGCCCGGCGACCCCGGACTGGAACGCCCCGATGACGGCGGCCGCGGTCCCGGCGATCTCGCCGTGCCGGGTGAGCGCGAGCGCGGAGGCGTTCGCGGGGATCATGCCCTGCATCGACAGGACGAGGAACAGGGCGGCGACGATCCCGACGATCCCGCCCGCGCCGGTCACGGCCACCACGAGCAACCCCGCGGCGAACACCCCCTGCACGACGAGCGCGGTCCGGAGCAGCCGCACGGGCGCGACGCGCCGGACGAGGGCGGCGTTGGCCTGCGCGGAGAGGACGAGGCCGATGCCGTTGACCGCGAAGAGGAGCGCGAACTGCCCGTGGCTGAGCCCGTACCCCTCCTGGAGCACGAACGGCGACCCCACGACGTAGCTCATGAGCACGGCCTGGCCGAGGCCGGGCAGGACGGCGAGCGCGACGAAGTGGCGGTCGCGCAGGAGGCTCGCGTAGCCGCGCAGGACGGTGCGCGCACCGGCGGGCCGCCGCCGCTCGACGGGCAGGGACTCGGGCATCCAGAGCAGCACGATCGCCCCGAGCGCGATGCCACCCAGCGCCAGCACCCAGAACACCGCGCGCCACGTCGCGTGGGCACCGATAAACGAGCCGATCGACGGTGCCAGGAGCGGGGCGAGCCCGATGACGAGCATGAGGCGCGACAGGATGCGGGCGGCGTCCGAGCCGGTGAAGCGGTCCCGGATCGCGGCGATCGCGACGACGGAGGCGGACGCGTTGAAGAACCCCTGCAGCACGCGCAGCCCGATGAGGATGCCGATGTTGGGCGCGAGCGCGCACAGGAGCGAGGTCACGACGTGCAGCGAGAGCCCGACGAGCACCGGGAGGCGCCGGCCGTAGCGGTCGGAGAGCGGCCCGATGACGAGCTGGCCGACCGCGCCGCCGAGGAGCATCCCGGACAGCGTGAGCTGCGCGAGCGAGTCGGGCGCCCCGAGCTCGGCGCCCACCTCCGGCAGCAGCGGGAGGTACATGTCGACCGTGAGCGCGGGGAGCGTGGCGAGCGCGCCGAGGAGCAGCACCCAGCGGGCGGACGATCTCGGTCGGGGCAGGGCGGGGTCGACCGAGGACGAGGACATCTGTCCATCGTATCGATTCGATCGGGCCGGACCCGGCCGCGCGGGAGTGAGCCTCCTCTCCCCGGCTGCGGCCCGCGCACGGCCCTGCCGACCCCCATGACGCCCGCGCCCCGCGTGTGGGTGGCGTGCGGCAGGCTGGAGGCATGTGCGGACGCTATGCCTCCTTCCGGGACGCGCAGGACCTCGCGGACGAGTTCGCGATCGCGGACGTCGCCGACGACGCGCGGCTCCTCCCGCCGTCGTGGAACCTCGCGCCCACGGACCCGGTGCGGATCGTCGTCGAGCGCGCCGCGAAGGACACGGGCGAGGTCCGGCGCTCGCTGCGGGTGGCGCGCTGGGGCCTCGTGCCGTCGTGGTCCAAGGACCCGAAGGGCGGCGCGCGCATGATCAACGCGCGCGCGGAGTCGATCCTCGACAAGCCGGCGTTCGCCAAGCCGTTCGGCGTGCGGCGCTGCCTGGTCCCGGCGGACGGGTACTACGAGTGGCGCGTCCTGCCCGACGGCGCGTCGCCGGCAGGGTCCGCGGGCGCGTCGCCGCGCCGGGGGAAGGTCCCCAAGCAGCCGTACTGGATCGCGCCGAGCGGCGGCGAGAGCGCCGCGTTCGCCGGGCTCTACGAGTTCTGGCGCGACCGGACCAAGGCCGACGACGACCCCGACCGCTGGCTCGTCTCGACGACGATCGTCACGACCGACGCCGCGCCGTACCTCGCCGAGATCCACGACCGCATGCCGCTGGTCCTCCCCGCCGACGCGTGGGACGCGTGGCTCGACCCGGCGGTCGACGCGCGCGGGGCGGCCGACCTGCTCGGCCTCGGCGGCCCGCACGACGACGTCCCCCTGGTCGCGCGCGAGATCTCGACCCTGGTCAACTCCGTGACGAACGACGGGCCCGGACTGCTCGAGGCCGTCTGACGACCCGGCCTCGGGACGCGAGCGCGGCGGTCAGCCGCGGTAGGCCCACTGCAGACGCACGGGCTCGATCGTGCCGAGCCCCTGGACCTCCGTCTCGGGCTGCGCCGTGAGCGCGAAGCGCTGGTCGCCCGCGAGCAGACCCGCGGTCTCGCGGTCGACGAGGACCGTCGTCGGCTCCGCGATGTCGACGAGGCGGGCGGCGAGGTTGACGCTCGGCCCGAACACGTCGCCGAACCGCGAGAGGACCCGGCCCCACACGAGGCTGACCCGGACGGGCGGGACGTCGACGTCCTCCTCGCGCCCGCCGGCCTCGGCCAGGCCGAGCGCGACCCGCGCCCCGGTCGCGACGTCGTCGGCGACGTAGAGCACCGCGTCGCCGATCGTCTTGACGACGCGCCCGCCCGCGGCGGTGATGACGTCGCGCGCGCTGGTCTCGAAGAGCTGCACGAACTCGGCGAGCTCGCTCGACCCCAGCCCGCGCGTGCGCTGCGTGAACGAGACGATGTCCGCGAACCCGACGGCCCGCGGGAGCGGGAGCTCGTGCTCGTCGACCGCGGTGGCCCGCGCGTCGGAGAACTCGACCGCGAACCTCCCCGCGACCGCGGCGAGCTGGCGGCGCCACGCGTGCAGGAGCTGCTCCTCGAGGACCGGGGCGAGCTCGGGGAGCCGGTCGAGGACGAGCAGGCGCGCGCTCGTGTCGTCGAGGTCGAACCGGCGCGTCAGGTGCTCGACGAGCGCCTCGACCTGCCAGAGCACGAGCCGCTCCGTGGTGTGCCCGGTGGACCGGATGAGCGTCGTCAGCGCGCGCTCGTCGAGCCGCTCGGTCGCGGCGAACGCGAACACGTCCGCGAGCGCCTGCGCGTCCTTCTCCGTGAACGCGTGCTCCTCGCCCTCGGTCAGGGGGAGGCCGAGCGCCTGCCAGTAGGCGCGCACGCGGTCCGTCCCGACGCCCGCGCGCTCGGCGAGCCGCTCGACGGTCAGGGTGCGGGGCCCGCCGAGGAGCGCCTCGTCGAGCACCGCCTCCGTCGCCTCGGTGTCCGGGGCCGGCTCGCCGCCCTCCCCGCCGTCCGGAGACGGGGTGGTGGGGACGGGCACGTTCTGCTCAGGGTCCACGGGCACCCGGCGATCCTATTCCTCGGCCCGGGCCGGTGAGATCGGCGGTCGTGACCGAGATCGGCAGTGGCGCGCGAGATCGGCGGTCGTGACCGCCGACGTCGTCCCGGACTGCCGATCTCGGCCGGAGCCCGTCACCCGTGCGGGCGCAGGTGGTGGACGTCGCCGCTGTGGTGGACGCTCGTCGTGCCGTCGTCCTCGCGTACCACCAGTCCGCCGTCGGGCGCGAGCGCGGTGGCGAGCCCGACGACGTCGCCGCCCGCGACGCGCTCGACCCGCACGCGCGTGCCGAGCGTGGCGCTCACCTGCGCGCAGTCGGCGTCGAGCCCGGCGGCGTGCGCGTCGCCGCCGGCGTCCTGCCAGCGCGCGAGGACCTCGCCGAACGCCTCGTGGAGGGCGACGAGCAGGACCTCGCGGTCGGTCGTCGCGGCACCCGCCAGGGCGAGCGAGGTGGCCGTGGGGACGGGCAGCTCCGCGCGCTCCTGGGAGACGTTGAGCCCGACGCCGACGACGACGCCGCCGTCGGGCAGCACCTCCGCGAGGATGCCGGCGACCTTGCGCAGGGGCGGGTGGCCGCCGACCGCCGGCGTCGCGACGTCCTGCGGAACGGGCGCGGCGCCCGGGTCCGGCACGAGGACGTCGTTCGGCCACTTGACGACGGCGTCGACCCCGGCGGTCGCACGCAGCGCGCGGGCGGTCGCGAGCCCCGCGAGGAGCGGGAGCCAGCTCAGCGCCTCGCGCGGCACCTCGGGGCGCAGGAGGAGCGAGCCGAGGAGCGCGGCGCGCGGCGGCGTCGTCCACGAGCGCCCCAGCCGGCCGCGACCCCCGGGCTGGTGCTCGGCGACGAGGAGCGCCGGCGCCGGCCAGGCGTCCGGGTCGGCCGCGACCGCGCGCGCGAGCTCGGCGTTCGTCGACGCCGACTCGGGGACGACCTCGATCCGGGCGAGGGGCCCTGCGGGCGCCACGAGCAGCTCGCGCAGGAACTCCGCCCGCAGCGGGGGCCGCCCGTCGCCGTCGGGCCTGGTCTCGTCGTCGCGCGCGCTCGCCATGCCCGCCATCCTCCCGCACGCCGACGGCCCGGCACGAGGGACGCACGGCCGGTCGGACGCCGCGGACGGACGTCACCGGCGCGCCGCCGGGTTTGTCGACACCCACCAAGACCCGCCCCGGGCGTGCTGGCGTCGCCCGCATCGAGTTGGCGCCACCCGCCAACTAGGCTCGGGTCCGTGACGGACTCTGCGACCACCTCGCCCGCGACGCCCGAGGCACCCCCGACATCGCCCGACGCGCCCCACCTCGTGGGCACCGCGGCCAAGCTCGCCGACCTCGACCGTCGCCGCGCCGAGGCGACCGAGCTGCCCGAGCAGGCGGCGCGGACCAAGCAGCACGCGCGCGGCAAGAAGACGGCGCGCGAGCGCATCGAGGCGCTGCTCGACGAGGGCAGCTTCGTCGAGCTCGACGCGTTCGCGAAGCACCGCTCGCACAACTTCGGGCTCGAGAAGAAGCGCCTCGCGGGCGACGGCGTCGTCGTCGGGCACGGCACGATCGACGGCCGCCAGGTGTGCGTGTACTCCCAGGACTTCACGGTGTTCGGGGGCAGCCTCGGCGAGGTCCACGGGCAGAAGATCACCAAGGTGCAGGACCTCGCGCTGCGCACGGGCGTGCCGTTGATCGGCATCTCCGACGGCGGCGGCGCGCGCATCCAGGAGGGTGTCGCGGCGCTCACGCAGTTCGCGGAGATCTTCCGCCGCAACGTCGCGTCGTCGGGCGTGATCCCGCAGATCTCGCTCATCCTCGGTCCCAGCGCGGGCGGCGCGGTGTACTCCCCCGCGCTGACCGACTTCATCGTCATGGCGGACAAGACGTCGAACATGTTCATCACCGGCCCGGACGTGATCCGCGCGGTGACGGGCGAGGACGTGGGCTTCGAGGAGCTCGGCGGCGGCCTGACGCACAACGAGAAGTCCGGCGTCGCGCACTACCTCGGCGCGGACGAGGACGACGCGATCGACTACGTGCGCCACCTCGTGTCCTACCTGCCCCAGAACAACCTCTCGGACGCGCCGTCGTTCCCGCCCGACGACGTCGACCTCGACGTCACGGAGGAGGACCTCGAGCTGGACGCGCTCGTGCCCGACTCGGACTCGCAGCCGTACGACATGCGCACCGTGATCGAGCACGTGCTCGACGAGGGCGCGTTCCTCGAGGTCCAGCCGCTGTTCGCGAAGAACGTGCTCGTCGGGTTCGGGCACGTGGAGGGCCAGTCGGTGGGCGTCGTGGCGAACCAGCCGCTCGCCATGGCGGGCACGCTCGACATCGACGCCGCGGAGAAGGCGGCGCGGTTCGTGCGCACGTGCGACGCGTTCAACATCCCGGTGCTCACGCTCGTGGACGTCCCCGGCTTCCTGCCGGGCGTCGACCAGGAGCACCAGGGCATCATCCGGCGCGGGGCCAAGCTCATCTACGCGTACGCCGAGGCCACGGTCCCGCTCGTCACCGTCATCACGCGCAAGGCGTACGGCGGGGCGTACATCGTCATGGGATCCAAGCAGCTCGGTGCCGACGTCAACCTCGCGTGGCCGACGGCGCAGGTCGCGGTCATGGGCGCGGGCGGCGCGGTGAACATCCTCCAGCGGGCGGCGCTCAAGCGCGCGGCCGACGCGGGCGACGACGTCGAGGCGGAGCGCGCCCGGCTCGTCGCCGAGTACGAGGACGCGATCGTCAACCCCTGGGACGCCGCCGAGCGCGGCTACGTGGACGCGGTGATCCGCCCGTCCGAGACGCGCGTGCAGGTGGTGCGGGCGCTGCGGGCGCTGCGCACCAAGCGCGCGACCCTGCCGCCCAAGAAGCACGGCAACATCCCGCTGTGACCGCGAGCGAGCCCCAGCACCCGACGAACCTCGCGAGGGAGGACCACGCATGAGCCACGACGACGCCACGCACGGACCCGTGCCGCTCGGGTCCGTGGACCCGGCGCCGCTGCACGCCGCGGTCGACGCGCTCACGGCGGCGCTGCACGAGTACGTCGAGACCGCGGTCGGGGTGCGGGCCGAGTTCGGGGCGTCCGAGGCGGACGAGGACCCGCGCGTGCTCGCGCTCGAGGGCCGCATCGGCACGCTCAACGCGCGGCTGTTCGACGAGCTGCACGGCGCACTCGGCATCCACGCCGACCTCACGACGTCGGTGTGGGACCCGGGCGCCGACGAGGAGGTCGACGACGACGCCTCGCCGGCGGACGTGCAGGACGACACCTTCACGCTCGACTACGTCGTCATGACGCACCCCGGCGGCCCGGACCTCGACGACGTCGTCGGGCTCCTGGACCGGTGGGGCCACGAGGCGCGCGAGCGGCTCGTCGAGGCGGGCTACGCCGTCCCCGAGTGGGGCGTGGGGCGCGGGGCGGACGACGACCACGACCACGACGAGGACGACGAGTGAGCACGGCGGGGTCCGGCGCTCCGAGCGTCCGCGTCGTGCGCGGCGCGCCGGACGAGCTGGAGGTCGCCGCGCTCGTCGCCGGCCTCGCCGCGGCGGCCGCCGCGAGCGGGCTGCCCGACGACGTCGCGCCCGTCGACGAGTGGACCAACCGGGCGCGCGGGCTGCGCGGGACCGGGGACGGCGCGACCGCGAAGAGCTTCGGCGGGCGCTCGGGCCGGCACAACGCCGACTCGTGGCGCTGGAGCCTGCGGTCGTGACGACGCCGAGCGCGTCGCCCCGCACGCGCCGCCTGCCCGAGCGGGGCGTGCTCGTCGAGCTCCCCGCGACCGCCGACGAGGTCGAGACCGACCCGACGAGCCTGCCGGGCGTGGAGCCCGTGCCGGGCTGGCGCCGCTGGGCGTGGGCCGTGGCGTTCGTGCCGACCGTCGCGCTGCTCGTCTACCAGCGCCTCGCGTCGGGGCGCGGGTGGTCCGTGCCGGACGCCGTCGTGGTCGTGGCGACCCTCGGGCTGCTCGTCACCGCGCTGCTCGCGCTCGTGCGCTACCTCGACGACCGCGTCGTGGCCGGGCTCGCGCGCGGGCGGGACGCGCTGCTCGCCGCGCCGGTCCGGGCGACCGGGACGCTCGTGCTCCCCGGCGTCGGTGCCGCGGACCTCGCGGCGGGCACGGCGGAGGGCTCCACGGAGGACACCGCCACGGGCACGCGGACGACCGGGCCCACGGTCGTCCCGACGACCCTGGTCGTGACCACCGCGTCCGGCGCGCGGACCGCACGACCGGCGCGCGTCGTCGTGCCCGACGGCGTGGCGGGCCCGCGCCCGGGCGACCCGGTCGCCGTCTGGCACGCCGCGGACGACGCGGACGCGTCGGGGGTGCTCCTGCTGCGCTACCACCGCGCCTGGGCGGACGACCTCGTGGCGGCGCTGCGCGGCCGCGCCGGCGCCGCTCCCGACGCAGGACCGCCCGGGGACACGCCCGGCGCGCCGACCGAGGAGGACCGCGGCGAGAGCCCGGAGAATCCGGCAGACCCGCGTCCGGGCGCCGAGTAGTCTCGTCCGGGTGAGCGACACCACCACCACACCCGCCGGCGCATCCGCCGGGACCCCCGACCGCACACCCACGCCGATCGACGCCGTCGCCGAGGCCTACGTCACGCGGATCGCCGAGCTCGACCCGATCGCCGCGACCGCGATGGGCCTGTCCGGCTACGACCACCTCGTCTCCGACCTCTCGCCCGCCGGGCACGACGCGCGGGCCGACGCCGACCGCGCGGTGCTGCGCGAGCTCGAGGGCCTGGAGCCCGTCGACGACGTCGACCGCGTCACCCTCGCCGCGATGCGCGAGCGCGTCGGCCTGCAGCTCGAGCTGCACGAGGCGGGCGAGCCGCTCGCGAGCCTCAACAACATCGCGTCGCCGGTGCAGGAGCTGCGCGACGTCTTCGACATCATGCCGACCGGGACGGTCGAGGCGTGGGAGAACATCGCCTCCCGCCTCAACGCCCTGCCCACGGCGATCGACGGATACATGGCCTCCCTCACCGAGGCGGCGGCGCGTGGCAACGTCGCCGCGATCCGCCAGGTGCGGATCGGCGTGCAGCAGTCGCGCGAGCTCGCCGACGCGAAGGGCTCGTTCTTCACGACGTTCGTCGCCGGCCCCGAGGCGAACGCCGTCCTCGACGACTCCTCGGCGTGCTCGCTCGTGCGCAAGGAGCTCGAGCACGGCGCCGCCGCGGCGCGCGAGGCCTACGGCCGCCTCGCGGACTTCCTCGAGACGACGCTCGCGCCGCAGGCACGCGAGCAGGACGCCGTGGGCCGCGAGCGCTACGGGCTCTTCTCGCGCACGTTCCTCGGCGCGCAGGTCGACCTCGACGAGACGTACGCGTGGGGGCTCGAGGAGCTCGCGCGCGTCGTCGCCGAGCAGGAGGAGATCGCGCGCCGCATCGCCGGGCCGGGCGCGAGCGTCGAGGACGCCGTCGCCGCGCTCGACGCCGACCCGGCGCGCACGCTGCACGGCACGGACGCGCTGAGGTCGTGGATGCAGGAGACGTCGGACGCCGCAATCAGCGCGCTGAACGGCGTCCACTTCGACGTCCCGACGCCGGTGCTCGACCTCGAGTGCATGATCGCGCCGACGCAGACGGGCGGGATCTACTACACGCCGCCGAGCGACGACTTCTCCCGCCCGGGCCGCATGTGGTGGTCCGTGCCGTCGGACGTCACGGAGTTCAACACGTGGCGCGAGAAGACGACGGTCTACCACGAGGGCGTCCCCGGCCACCACCTGCAGTGCGGCCAGGCCGTGTACGCGCGAGCGACGCTCAACACGTGGCGCCGGCTCGCGTGCTGGGTCTCGGGCCACGGCGAGGGCTGGGCCCTGTACGCCGAGCGCCTCATGGCGGACCTCGGGTTCCTCGACGACGACGGCGATCGACTCGGCATGCTCGACGCGCAGCGCATGCGTGCGGCGCGCGTCGTGCTCGACATCGGCGTGCACCTCGGCCTGCCCGCGCCCGAGCAGTGGGGCGGCGGGACCTGGGACGCGGACAAGGCGCTCACGTTCCTGCGCGCGAACGTCAACATGCCCGACTCGTTCGTCCGGTTCGAGCTCGACCGCTACCTCGGCTGGCCGGGTCAGGCGCCGTCGTACAAGGTCGGCCAGCGCCTGTGGGAGGCCACGCGCGACGACGCGCGTGCGGCAGCCGCGGCCCGCGGCGAGGCGTTCGACGCCAAGGCGTTCCACGCGCGCGCGCTGAACCTCGGCTCGGTCGGTCTGGACGTGCTGCGCGACGCGCTCTCCTCGTGACCCGGTCGTCCGCCCGGCCCGGGTCGGCCTCGCGCCGGCCCGGGCGGGGCGGGCCCGCCCTGGGGAGCTGACGCGTGGGCGCCGTCCTCACCGGCTTCGCCATCATCGCCGTGGTCGTGGCGGCCGGGTACGTCACCGCGCGGCTCGGCATCGGGGGCCCCGACGCGAGGACCGCGCTCAACCGCATCGGGTTCTTCGTCGCGAGCCCCGCGCTGCTGTTCACCGTGCTCGCGCGGGCGGACGTCGGCGCGCTCTTCCAGGCCCCGCTCGCGGTCGCGGCGGTCTCCGCCGTCGTGACCGCGGGCGCGTTCGTGCTCGTCGACCGGCTGTGGCTGCGGCTCCCCGCCCCCGAGGCGACCATCGGGGCCGTGGGCTCCGGCTACGTGAACGCGAACAACATCGGCCTGCCCGTCGCGGTGTACGTGCTGGGCGACGCGACCGCCGTCGTGCCGGTGATCCTGCTCCAGCTCCTCGTGCTCGCACCCGTCGCGCTGCTCGTCCTCGACGCGACGACGAGCGGGCGCCTGTCCTGGCGCTTCGTCCTCGCCCAGCCCGTGCGCAACCCGATCATCCTCGGGTCGTTCGCGGGCGCCGTCGTCTCGGTGACCGGTTGGACCCCGCCCGTCGCGGTCATGGCTCCGCTCGAGATCCTCGGGGGTGCCGCCATCCCCATGATCCTGCTCGCGTTCGGCATGTCGTTGCACGGCACCAGGCCGCTGCGGCGCGGCGAGCCCCGCGCGGCCGTCGGGGTGGCGAGCGTCGCGAAGCTGCTCGTCATGCCCGTCGTCGCGTTCGTCGTCTCCCGGCACGTCCTCGGGCTCGACGACGCCGCGGTCGCCTCGGCCGTCACGCTCGCCGCGCTGCCCACCGCCCAGAACGTCTACAACTACGCGGCACGGTTCGGGCGGGGCGAGATCCTCGCGCGCGACACGATCCTCGTCACGACCCTCGGCTCGCCCGTCGTGCTGCTCGTCGCGGCGCTGCTGGTCGCGTAGGACCGCTCGGCGCGCGCCGTCCGGCTCGCCGGTCGCGCCGGTGCTCGACGGGTAGTCTGCGCGGGTGCTCCGACTCGTCCTCGCCTCCCGCTCCCCCGCCCGCCTCGCGACGCTGCGCGCGGCCGGCGTCGAACCCCTCGTGCGCGTCTCGGGGGTCGACGAGGACGCGGTCCTGCAGGCCGCCGCCGCGGAGCGCGGCGGGCTCGACCCCGTGGACGCGGTGCTCGTCCTCGCCCGCGCCAAGGCCGAGGAGATCGTGCGCACGCTCGCCGACGACGGGACCGGCGCGCCGGTCGACGACCCCGCGCTCCTCGTCGGGTGCGACTCGATGCTCGAGCTCGACGGCGAGGTGCTCGGCAAGCCCGTCGACGCCGACGACGCCCGTGCGCGCTGGCGCGCGATGCGCGGCCGGGCCGGCGTCCTGCACACCGGCCACTGGCTCGTCGACCTGCGTCCGCTGCCCGACGGCGGGACGGGCACCGCGACCGGGGCCACCAGCTCCACGACGGTGCACTTCGCCGACCTCACGGACGACGAGATCGACGCGTACGTCGCGACGGGCGAGCCCCTGCACGTCGCGGGCGCGTTCACGGTCGACGGCCTCGGCGGGCCCTACGTCGAGCGCATCGAGGGCGACCACCACGGCGTCGTCGGGATCAGCCTCCCGCTGCTGCGGACGCTGCTCGGCGAGGCCGGGGTCGCCTGGCACGAGCTGCGGTCCTGACCCGACGGGGCCGCCGTCCGTCGTCGGCGCTCGCCGTGGTGCCGTTGTGGGTGCCGGACAACCCCAGGCGCCGGGCGAGGCCCAGGGGCGCGCCGCTATGGAGGTTTCCTCCAACCACCCTCCGCGCGCCTTGGCTTCTTCTCCAATTTTGTCCGGTACCCGGCCCGGGAGCGTGAACGGCGCCCCGCGCACGCGTTACCGTGAGCCGTGCCCGCGAACCCCACCCGCCCCCTGAGCAAGGTCCTCGTCGCCAACCGTGGCGAGATCGCCGTCCGGATCGTCCGTGCCTGCGCCGACGCCGGCATCGCGTCCGTCGCGGTCTACGCCGACCCGGACCGGCAGGCCCTGCACGTGCACCTCGCCGACGAGGCGTTCGCGCTCGGCGGCGCCCGGGCGGCCGAGACCTACCTCGACATCGCGAAGCTGCTCGACGTCGCACGCCGCTCCGGCGCCGACGCGGTGCATCCCGGGTACGGCTTCCTCGCCGAGAACGCGGAGTTCGCCCAGGCCGTCCTCGACGCCGGCCTCGTCTGGATCGGGCCCCCGCCGGCCGCGATCGACGCTCTCGGTGACAAGGTGAGCGCACGCCACATCGCGCAGCGCGCCGGCGCTCCGCTGGTCCCCGGCACGCCCGACCCCGTCGCCGACGCGAGCGAGGTGCACGCCTTCGCCGCCGAGCACGGGCTGCCCATCGCGATCAAGGCGGCGTTCGGCGGCGGCGGGCGCGGCCTCAAGGTCGCCCGCACCGCGGACGAGATCGACGAGCTCTACGAGTCCGCGGTCCGCGAGGCCACGGCCGCGTTCGGGCGCGGCGAGTGCTTCGTCGAGCGCTACCTCGACACGCCCCGCCACGTCGAGACCCAGTGCCTCGCGGACGAGCACGGCACCGTCGTCGTCGTGTCCACGCGCGACTGCTCCCTCCAGCGCCGCCACCAGAAGCTCGTCGAGGAGGCCCCCGCGCCCTACCTCAGCGCCGCCCAGGAGGCCGAGCTCTACAAGGCGTCCGAGGCGATCCTGCGCGAGGCCGGCTACGTCGGCGCGGGCACGTGCGAGTTCCTCGTCGGGGCCGACGGCACCATCTCCTTCCTCGAGGTCAACACGCGCCTCCAGGTCGAGCACCCGGTGTCCGAGGAGGTCACCGGCATCGACCTCGTCCGCGAGCAGCTGCGCATCGCCGCGGGCGAGCCCCTCGGCTACACGTCGACGCAGGTGCGCGGCCACTCGATCGAGTTCCGCATCAACGGCGAGGACCCCGCCGCGAACTTCCTCCCCGCCCCCGGCCGCATCTCGCGCCTGCGCTTCCCGTCCGGGCCCGGCGTGCGCGTCGACTCCGGCGTCGTCGAGGGCGACACGATCTCCGGCGCGTTCGACTCCATGATCGCCAAGGTCATCGTCACCGGCGCCACGCGCGAGCAGGCTGTCCAGCGGGCCCGCCGCGCGCTGCGCGAGCTCGAGGTCGAGGGCATCCCCACGGTCGTGCCGTTCCACCGCGCCGTGCTCGACGCCGAGGCGTTCGTCCCCACGGACGACGCGCCGTTCCGTGTGCACACCCGCTGGATCGAGACCGAGTTCGCGGACCAGCTCGCCGCGCTCGCGCCCGCCCCGGCCGCCTCCACCGACGAGGACGACGAGCCCCTCGCGACCGAGCGCGTCGTCGTCGAGGTCGGCGGCAAGCGCCTGGAGGTCGTCCTCCCCGCCGGCCTCGGCATGGCCGCGGGCCGTGCCCGCACGGCGAACGCCGCGCGTCGGCCCGCGCGGCGGAGCACCGGCAAGGCCAACGGCGGCGCCTCCGGCACGACGCTCGCCTCCCCCATGCAGGGCACCATCGTCAAGGTCGCCGTCGCCGACGGCGCCCAGGTGGCCGAGGGCGACCTCGTCGTCGTGCTCGAGGCCATGAAGATGGAGCAGCCGCTCCTCGCCCACCGCGCCGGCACCGTCCGCTCGCTCTCCGCCACCGCCGGCGCGAGCGTCAGTTCCGGCACCGCCATCTGCGAGATCGTCGACTGACCCTCCGCGCCGCCGTCGGGCTCGGTGCACGACCCGCGTGCTCGCGGCGCCGGGCTGCGCCGGCTTCACGACCCGCGTGGTCGGGTTGGGTGGCCGGGGTGGATGGCGCGTTCGGGCTGCCGCGCCGTCGCCTGGGTCTGTCGGGTGGCACTTCTCGGAGCGCGGCTCTGACGCCCTTCACACCCCACCCACCCCGGCCCGGCTTCGGCCCACGTCGCGCAGCCCCTTGCCCGACGACCGTCGCGCCCGCCGCGCTGTCGGCGCACCACGCTCGTGGGTCATGCGACGAGCCCGCGCTCGCCCTGGCCGTTGGCCTTCCGGCCGCCCGGCGCATGACGGCGAGGCGTCCAGCACTGGTACGCGCCGGCCTCCGCCCGGACCGAACGGGACCGCCGGACCGGGCCGAGGTTCGTGCGGTGACGGCCAGGACGAGCGGTGGGGTCGGACCGTGTGCGAAGGACGTCAGAGGCGCACTCCCAGAACTCCCGCCAGACAGACCAGGGTGACGGTGCGCCAGTCCGAGCACACGGTCCGACCCCACCGCGGACCCGACCCTGCGGGCCGTAGACCCGACCCCGACCCGCGACGAGGCGGGTGCTAGTCGTGCTGGGCCGCGGCACGGATCGCGCGGCGACCGGAGGGCAGGGCGACGGCGACGGTGATGACGAGGAACATGAGGATCCCGGAGACGACGAGGAGCGACTCCACGGTGAAGCGGTCGGCGAGCGGGCCGAACACGACCATGCCGAGCGGCATCGAGACGGCCATGACGATGCCGACGAAGCCGAAGACGCGGCCCTGGCGCTCGGGCTCGACGGTCTCCTGCAGGACGGTCATGGACGTCGTCGAGAACGGCGGCACGGAGAGGCCGAGCAGGAACATGAAGACGAAGAACACCCACATGTTCGTCGAGAGACCCATGGCGACGGACAGGACGCCGAACACGAACGTCGACCCGACGATCATGGCGATGCGGTTCTTGAGCCCGCCCCAGGTGGCGAGGAGCACGCCGCCGAGCAGCATGCCGACGGAGAACGCGACCTCGTTGACGGTGAGCTTCCAGACCTCCTCGCCGAAGGTCCGCGCGACCATGAGCGGGGTGAGGTACGACGGCGCGACGATGAGCAGGAACACGACGGCGTAGAGGCCGAGCACCCACCGGACGAACGGGTGCGAGCCGAGGTAGCGGAAGCCCTCGACGAGGTCGTCGAAGTACCCTGCTCGCTCGCCGGCGGCGGCGTGCGCGAGCGTCGGGACGGGCACGAGCAGGAGGAGGCCGATCCCGATCACGGCGGTGACGACGTCGACGAAGAACACGGAGACGATGGACGTGCTGGCGTAGACGGCCGCGGCGACCGCGGGGGCGAGGAGCATCATCGCGGACTGGATCGACTGGTTGATCCCGTTGACGCGCAGCAGCTTGCTGGTCGGGACGATCTGCGGGAGCAGGGCCGCGACCGCGGGGGTCTGGATCCCGGCGCCCGTGGAGCGGATCGCGAGCGCGGCGTAGATGAGCCAGAGGTCGTCCGCGCCGCCGAGCATGAGGAGCGCGAGCGCGAGGGTCGTCACGGCGATCGTGCCGTCGGCGGCGATGACGAGCGCCTTGCGGTTCACCCGGTCCGCCCACACGCCGCCGAAGATCGAGACGACCGCCTGCGGCAGGAACCCGAAGAGGGTGCTCAGCGCGAGCACGGCCCCGGACTTGGTCTCGATCGTCAGGTGCCACATCACGGCGTACTGGACGAGCATCGAGCCGAACAGGGAGACGGTCTGCCCGGAGAGGAAGATCGCGGTGTCCCGTCGCCACCGGGGCTTCGCGAGCGTGTCGTCGACCGGGGCGTCGTTCTCCACACCGTCGGAGAGGTCGTCGGCGGTGGGGGCGTCGGTGTTCTCGTACGGCGTATGGCTCACCCGCACATCCTGACGGCCGCCACCCACACGGTCCACGGAATTCGCCGTCGGCGGACGGTCAGTCGGCCGCGGGGACCTCGCCCACGTGCGCAATGTGCCCGAGCTGGCGCCACACGAGCGCGAGCGTGACGCCCGCGCCGACGAACGCGAACCAGAACGGTGCGGTGATCCCCCACGCCTGGGCGAGGACGCCGCCCAGCGCCTGCCCGACGACGCTGCCGCCGAACACGCAGACCATGTAGACCGAGCCGACGCGTCCCTGGAACTCCGTGGGGACGGCACGCTGCCGGATCGTGTTGGACACCGTGCCCCACACGAACGCGTACGCACCGAAGACGACCATGATCGCGAGCGCGACCCAGCCGGTCGTGGTGAGGGCGAGCGCGAGGTGCATGAGGACCTCGAGCGAGAGGCACACGCGCATGAGGGTCGACAGGCGCACGTGCCGCTCGAGCCACCCGAACGACGCGATGCCCACGACGCCGCCGACGGCCGACGCCGTCGTGAGGAGCCCGAACCCGACCTCACCCATGTCGAGGTGGTCGAGCGCGTACTTGACGAGGACGCCCCACGGCGCGGCCCAGGTCACGTTGAAGGCGAGGATGACGAGCGCGAGCGTCCGCACCGGGGCGTTCCCGAGGATCCACCGCACGCCCTCGGCGATGTCCTGGCGGAGGTGGGTCTGCGTCTCGCGCACACCGCCCGGTGTGGTCGCGATCCGTCCCACGAGCACGACGGCGAGCGCGACGCACACGACCTGGACGACGAACGGCCAGACCATCCCGAGCGCGAAAAGGAACGCGCCGACCGGCGGTCCCAGCAGCTGGTTGGCGGTGAGGAACCCGGCCTGGAGCCGGGCGTTGCCCGTGCCGAGGTCGCGCGGCTCGACGAGCATCGGGAGCAGGGTCTGGGACGCCGAGTCCGCGAACACCTCGGCGACGCCGTACAGGAACATCACGGCGAGGACGACGCCGATGCTCACGTGCCCGGTCGCGATGAGGACGCACAGCGCCACGACGACGACCGCGCGCAGCGCGTTGGCCACCATGACGACGACGCGCCGGTCGAGGCGGTCGGCCAGCGCCCCGGCCCAGAGGCCGAACAGGAGCCAGGGCAGCCGCTGCAGCAGGGCGGCGAGCGCGACGAGGAACGCTGAGTTGGTCTGGGACGCGACGAGCAGCGGCCCCGCCGCCAGGGCGATGCCGTCGCCGACGTTGCTCGTCCACGACGACGACAGCAACCAGCGGAAGCCGGTGCCCATGCGTCGCGGTGCGACGACCTCTCCGATCCTGCTCACAAGCGGACCAGCGTACGCCGCGCGGTGGTCCACCCGGGCAACCTTTTTCCGGGGCGTCCGCGGTGGGATCCGGCGCCGCGCGGCGCGCCGGCCTGGCAGCATGGGCCCCGTGACCATCCCGACCGCGCCCCGCGATCCCGGCGACCCGCCCCCGCGGCTCCCTCGCCACCTCCAGCCGGGCGACGGCTGGGTGGAGTGCGAGTGCGGCCGTCGGCACTGGGGTCTCTTCGGCGCCGCCGGGCTCCTGCTCGGGCGGCGCGACCGCGCGGGCCGCCTGACCGACGTCGTCCTGCAGCACCGCGCGCCCTGGTCCGACCAGGGCGGGACGTGGGGAGTGCCGGGCGGCGCCGTCGGGCCGGACGAGACCCCGGCCCAGGGAGCCCTGCGCGAGGCCGAGGAGGAGGCGGGCATCGACCCCGCGCACGTGGACGTCGTGGGCGAGCGTGTGCTCGACCACGGTCCGTGGCGCTACACGACGGTCCTCGGGGAGATCGCGGACGGCGCGGAGGTCGACCCGCGCGCGACGGACGCGGAGAGCGTCGAGGTCCGCTGGGTCCCGGTCGACGACGTCGCGACCCTCGACCTGCTGCCCGCGTTCGCGGACGCGTGGCCGAGCCTGCGCGCGGCGCTCGACCAGGGGGCTCCCGAGGCCTGACGGCCTGCCCGCGCGGGACCTTCGTCACCGATCGGTGGTGGACCCGCCTCGCGGCCGGTCCGCCGGCGTCGGTCCGGGGCACGATGGCGTCGTGCCCGAGGACACGTCGACCACGTACCGCGCGCTCGCGTCGTCGAGCCGGCTGACGCTGCTGCACGCGCTCCAGGAGCGCGGCCCGATGACGGTCGCCGACCTCTCGCGCGAGGCGGAGCTGTGTCCGAGCGCGACGCGCGAGCACCTCCAACGGCTCGCGGACGCGGGGTTCGTGCGCAGCGCCCCCGAGGTGCGCACGACGCGTGGACGCCCGCGCATCCTCTACGAGGCGATCGCGGGCGAGGACCCGCCGCGGGACGACGGCGCGACGCGGCGCCTCGGCGAGTCGCTCGTCCGGGCCGCGCTGACCCGCACGGTGCTCGGTCACGGCGACGCCGCCCAGGGCGCCGCGCACGACGACGCCGCGCACGGCACGCGCGACGACCTCGCCGGGACCGCGCGCGTGGCGGGCCGGCGGCTCGTCGACGTGCTCCGTTCCCCGGGCCGCGACGCGCCCGAGCCCACGCCGGAGAACCAGCTCGCCGCGCTCGACGACCACCTGCACCAGCTCGGGCTCGACCCCGAGCTCGAGGAGGAGCGGCTGCGGTTCCATCTCTACCGGTGCCCGTTCCTCGCGCTCGCGGCGGACCGCGAGGACGTGGTCTGCGCCGTCCACCTCGGCCTCGTCCAGGGCGTGCTCGCGGGCGTCGGCGGGCCCGTCCGCGCGGAGGCGCTGCTGCCCTTCGTCGAGCCGCACCACTGCGTGCTGCAGCTCTCGCGCGCGAGCTGATTATTCACGGTCCGCGGCCCGCCGCGGCTCCCGTCCGCCGGGTCATGCTGACGGCACACCGGGTACGGACCCGGCGTCACGACGTCGGTGTGGTCGTGACCTGCGACGACGGGAGGACGACATGACCGCCCCTGCCACCACCAGGCCGCCCTCGCTGCTGCGGGCGGTGCGCACGCCGTCGAGCGTGGACCTGTCGACGTGGGACCCCGAGGACGAGTCCCGCTGGGACCGCCGGTTCGCGTGGCGCACGCTGTGGATCACGACGTACAACCTCACGCTCGCGTTCTGCGCGTGGTACCTCGTGAGCGCGGTCGCGCCCCGGCTCAACGACGTCGGCTTCGACCTCACGACGGCACAGCTCTACTGGCTCACGGCCGTCCCCGGCCTCGCCGGCGGGCTGTTCCGCATGGTCTACATGTTCCTCCCGCCCGTCGTCGGCACGCGCACGCTCGTGGGCGGCACGGCGACGCTCGTCCTCCTGCCGATGCTCGGCTGGACCTTCGCCGTGCGCGACGCGAGCACGCCGTACGCGGTGCTCATGCTGCTCGCGGTCGCGGCGGGGATCGGCGGCGGCGCGTTCTCCGGGTTCATGCCCTCGACGAGCTACTTCTTCCCCCGGCGCATGGCGGGGACGGCGCTGGGGCTGCAGGCCGGGATCGGCAACTTCGGCGTGAGCCTCATCCAGTTCCTCACGCCGTGGGTCGTCGGCTTCGGCCTCCTCGGCACGGCGGCCCTCACGCCGCAGCAGACGGCGACGGGCAGCCATCTCTGGCTGCACAACGCAGGCCTCGTCCTCGTGCCGTGGACCGTGCTCGGCGCTGTGCTCGCCGCCCTGTACCTGCGCCGGGTCCCGGTGAGCGCGAACTTCCGCGAGCAGCTCGACATCTTCGGCAACAAGCACACGTGGATCATGACGGCGATCTACCTCATGACCTTCGGCGCGTTCAGCGGGTTCGCGGCCCAGCTCGGGCTGCTCATCGTCGCGGAGTACGGCGGGTTCGAGAACGCGCCCGACCCGCTGCGCTACGCGTTCCTCGGCCCGCTGCTCGGCTCGGCCGCGCGCGCCGGGTTCGGGCCGCTGTGCGACCGGTTCGGCGGTGCGGTCTGGACCCTCGTCGCCGGGATCGGCATGACGGTCTCGACGGTGTTCTCGCTGTTCTTCCTCGACCCGCACGACGTCGGGCAGTTCGGCTGGTTCCTCGCGGGGATGCTCGCGGTGTTCACCTTCGCCGGGATCGGCAACGCAGGGACGTTCAAGCAGATGCCGATGATCTTCCCGCGCCGCCAGGCGGGCGGGGTGATCGGCTGGACCGCCTCGATCGCCGCGTTCGGCCCGTTCCTCGTCGGCATCGGGCTCTCGCTCGTCCCCGCGCGGTCGTTCTTCGTCGGGTGCGCCGTGTTCTTCGCCCTGTGCACGTGGCTCACGTGGCACTACTACGCCCGGCCGGGCGCCCCGAACCCCTCCTGACCACGACCGGGAACGCCGGCGACGCGTCCGCCGTCCCCGCCCCAGAGAACCCGAGGAGCTGTCGTGCCCCCACTCGACGAGCGCACCCCCCGTGACCCGGCCGACGCCCTGCTGCGCCTGGGCAGCCGCCTGCGGCGCGGGCACGTGTCGGAC
>NZ_JBGNYC010000038.1:0-44507 GCF_051844275.1 Cellulosimicrobium sp. CpK407 | reverse complement strand
TCCCCCCCCCCCCCCCTCTACCTCGGCGGACCACGCCTCTACCTCGGCGACACAGCGGCTGAGCAGAACTCTTCCCTCGTGGCCGGTCCGGCAGGCCACGAGGGCGCGGCCCGCGCGCGCCTCGCGCGGGCCGCCCCACCCGACGAACCCGTCCGACGCGCGGACGACGACGCCCGCGCGCGACCCTGAGGAGCAACGATGCACCCCCGACCGACCGACGGCGTCCGCCGTCGACCCGGCGGCGCGGCCCGGCTGGCGGCCGTGGCGGCCGCCGCCGCGCTCGCCGTGACCGCGTGGGCACCGTCCGCCGTCGCGGCCGACGCCCTGCCCGCGCCCGTCCTCGACCTCGCGTTCGACGGCGACGTCGCCGACGCGAGCTCCCTCGCCCATCCCGTGGCCCTGCGCGGCCACACCGGCTCCGTGCCGACCGGCTACTCCTACGTCGACGGTGTCGACGGGGAGGGCCAGGCCCTGCGCCTGAGCGGGAGCACGTACCTCGACCTCGGGTCGTCGACCGCGCTGCAGCCCGAGGACCTGACGCTCTCGTTCTGGGTGGAGCCCAGCGGCAAGCTCTCGGGCGAGCACGTGATCACGTGGAACAAGCGGGCCTACAACTCCGACGGCTGGTACCTGTCGTCCGAGTCGGACACGGTGCCGCTCGCGCTGTCGGTCGGGCCGGCGTCGGGCCAGCCGTACAAGGTCCGCGTCGCGAGCTCCGACCGTGCGGCGTTCTTCCCGGCGGACGAGTGGACGCACGTCGTCGTCACGTACGACCACGTGACGAAGGACGTCGCGTTCTACCGCAACGGCGAGAAGGTCCCGTCCACGGTGGCCAACGCCGTCGGCGGCGACGCGACCGGCGTGCTCGGCTCCGACCCGGCGCTGCCCAAGACGATCGGCTTCAACGGGCCGCAGTACAACGGCGCGTACCTCAAGGCGACGCTCGACGACTACCGCGTGTACGACGCCGTCGCGGACCTGGGCGACGTCGTCGGGCTGTACGAGGAGAGCGGGCGCACGGTCGATCGCGACGCCGTCGCGCAGGACGACGCCGACGCGCTGTCGCTGCCCGAGCGCGCGACCGTCGCGCTCGTGCTCCCGACGACGGGCTCGCGCGGGTCGACCGTGTCGTGGCGGTCGTCGCACCCCGACGTGATCGCGACCGACGGGACCGTGGTGCGGCCCGCGATCGGCGAGGACGACGCGCACGTCACGCTCACCGCGACGGTGCGCTACCTCGACGGCGAGCCCGTGACGCGCGACCTCGAGGTCGTCGTGCCGGCGTTCGTCGACGAGACGCCGCTCGAGGACACGGCGCTGCCGTCCGTGCTGCTCTCCGACGACTTCCTCCAGAACGCCGCGGCGAAGGAGCACGAGTACCTGCTGAGCCTCGACTCCGAGACGTTCCTCTACGAGTTCTACAAGGTCGGTGGGCTCACCCCGACCACGGCCGCCGGGTACGGCGGCTGGGAGCGCAGCAACGCGGTGAACTTCCGCGGCCACGCGTTCGGCCACTACCTGTCGGCGCTCGCGATGTCGTGGTCCTCGACCCGGGACCCGGAGACCAAGGACGCGCTGTTCACCGAGATCGAGGAGGGCGTGGGTGGGCTCGCGCGCGTGCAGGACGCGTACGCCGCCGCCCACCCCGGCTCGGCCGGGTACGTCTCGGCGTTCCGCGAGTCGATCCTCGACCAGGTGCAGGGCACCGGGACGTCGGACGAGAACGTCATCGTGCCCTGGTACAACCTGCACAAGGTGCTCGCCGGGCTGCTCGACGTCGCCGAGTACGTCGACGGCCCCGTCGGGGACCAGGCGCTCGCCGTCGCGACCGACTTCGGGCTCTACGTCCAGGGCCGCGTGGCGAAGCTGCCGAGCACCGACGTCATGCTCCGCACCGAGTACGGCGGCATGAACGAGGCGCTGTACGAGCTGTTCGACCTCACGGGCGACGTCCGGATCAAGGAGGCGGCCGAGGCGTTCGACGAGGTGACGTTCTTCCGCCAGCTCGCCGCGGGCCAGGACGTGCTGCCGGGCAAGCACGCCAACACGCAGATCCCCAAGCTGCTCGGCGCGCTCAAGCGCTACCAGGTGTTCACGCAGAACCCCGAGTACTACGACCTGCTCACGCCCGCCGAGAAGGACGAGCTGCCGATGTACCTCGCGGCGGCGGAGAACTTCTTCGACATCGTGGTGCGCGACCACACGTACGTCACCGGGGCGAACAGCCAGGCCGAGCACTTCCACGCGCCCGGCTCGCTGCACGAGCGCGCCGACGAGCAGGGCACGGCGCGCAACGCCGAGACGGCCGAGACGTGCAACGAGTACAACATGCTCAAGCTCGCGCGCGAGCTCTTCACGCTGAGCAAGGACGTGCGGTACGCGGACTACTACGAGAACACGTTCATCAACACGATCCTCGCGTCGCAGAACCCGGAGACGGGGACGACGACGTACTTCAACCCCATGGCGTCGGGCTACCACCGCGTGTACAACCTGCCGTTCACCGAGTTCTGGTGCTGCACCGGCACGGGCATGGAGAGCTTCTCCAAGCTCGGCGACTCGATCTACTTCACCGGCCAGGGCTCGGTGTGGGTGAACATGTTCTTCTCCTCGACGGTCGAGCACGCCGAGCAGAACCTGCGGCTCACGCAGGAGGCGAACCTGCCGAACGAGGACACGGTGACCTTCCGCGTCGACGCGCTCGACGGCGGCGCGGTCGCCGAGGACGCGACGCTGCGGCTGCGCGTGCCGTCGTGGATCGCGGGTGATCCTGGCCTGGAGGTGAACGGCGCCGCCGTGGAGCCGGTCGTGTCGCGCGGGTACGTCGTGCTGCCCGTCGCCGCGGGCGACGTCGTCCGGTACACGATGCCGATGGCGGCGTCCGTCGTCGACACCCCGGACAACCCGTACTTCGTGGCCTTCCGGTACGGGCCGGTCGTCCTCTCCGCGACCCTCGGCGAGGTCCCCGAGCCCGCGTGGCAGGGCACGGGCATCCTCGTCCGCTCCTCCACGCGCGACGCCGACGCCCAGACCACCATCACGGCGGCGAACATGGGCGCCGACGAGTGGAAGGAGCGCATCGCCGAGAACCTCGTGCGCGTCGAGGACGACGCCGAGGGCCGGGTGCAGCTCCGGCTGCGGAACACTGCCGACGGCGGCGACCTCGTCTTCACGCCCCACCACACCAACTGGGACGTGACCTACGGGCTCTACCTCAACCTCGACGAGCCGGACTCCGCGGCGTCGCAGGAGCGCATCCTGCGCGCCAAGCAGGAGCTGCGCGACGCCGACCGCACCGTCGACAGCCTGACGAGCTTCGACAACAACAACTTCGAGAACGCGAAGAACCTCAAGCAGAGCGGGTCGTCGGTCGGGACGTTCTCCGGCCGTCAGTTCCGCCACGCGAACGGCACGGGCTGGTTCAGCTACGACCTGATGATCGACCCGGCCTCGGCGTCGAACCACCTGGGCGTCACGCTGTACTCGGGCGACCAGGGTCGCGTCTTCGACGTGTACGTGAACGACGAGAAGCTGAAGACGATCACCACGGTCGCGAACGCCCCGACCAAGGACGAGCAGGGGTTCTACGTCGACACGACGCAGCTCCCCGCGAAGTACCTCGAGATCGGCGAGAACACGCGGTGGAAGGTCGACAGCGCGGGCGAGTACGTGCTCGACGAGGACGGCGAGCGCATCCCCGTGGTCACCGTGCGCTTCCAGGCGACGGGCGGCTGGGCCGGAGGCGTGTTCGGCGTCCGGGTCGACCGCGCGGCGTCCTACGACGCGACGCCCGGGCTCGCGGCGCTCGCGTTCGACACCGGCGCGCTCGCGCCAGCGTTCGACCCGGCCGTCACGGACTACACGCTCACCGTGCCCGAGGGCACGACGAGCGTCGTGCTGGACGCCGACCCGCACGTGCCGAGCGGCCTGGTCCGTGTCGACGGCGTGCTGATCGACGACACGCAGGGTCGCGTCGTGCCGCTCCCCGCGGACGGGAGCGCGCGGACCGTGGAGGTCGTCGGCGTCGCGCAGGACCACCGGACGGCCACGACCTACCGGGTCGAGATCGTGCCGGGGGCGGCGGCCGTCGTGCCGCTCGACGTCGAGGTCTCCCCGCGCTGCCTCGCGGGCAAGGTCTACGTGGCCGTGCGGGCGACGAACACGGGCGACGCGCCGGTGGACGTGACCCTGGCGACGCCGTACGGGGAGAGGTCCTACCCGGCCGTCGCCCCGGGCGCGAACGCGTACCAGTCGTTCGCCGCGCGCTCGGTGTCGGTCCCCGCCGGCACCGTGACCGTCACGGGCTCCGCGGTGCTCGACGGCCCCGACGGCCCGCGCGAGGTCACCACGGCGTACGACGTCCCTCTCGACGCCCGCGCCTGCGGCTGACGCCCGTCCCGCCGACGGAGCGACGCAGTCCGCCGGGGAGGTCCCGGGGCCACGGCCCCGCGACCACCCCGGCGGACCGTGGCCCGCGCCGGGCGGGCCCGAGAGCGATATCGGTATCGATACCGCTCTCCGCACGATCGACCATGACCTCGACGAGGAGGAGAGAGAGATGAGCAGGCAGGTGAGGGCGGCCGTCGCGGCGGCGCTGGCGGGAGTGCTCGCGCTCGGCGCGAGCACGACGTCCGCGGCGGTGGCGGACGAGTCGAGCGAAGGACCGGGAGGAACGAGCACGATCACCGGGCTGACGACCACCGACCACGGGGACGGGACGTACGGTGTCCCGCTGCTGGGCAGCGACGTCCCCGACATCTCCGTGGCACGCGTCCCCGCGGCCGAGAGCGACGAGGGTCGCGACGTCTACTACATGATCAGCACCACGATGCACCTCGCGCCGGGCGCGCCGATCATGAAGTCGTTCGACCTCGTGAACTGGGAGATCGTCGGGTACGTCTACGACCGGCTCGGCGTGGGCGACGTCTCCTCGCTGCGCAACGGGCAGAACGGCTACGGCAACGGTCAGTGGGCGTCGTCGTTGCGCTACCACGACGGCACGTTCTACGTGGTCTTCAACACCAACGACCTGGGCGGGTCCTACCTCTTCCGCACGGACGACGTCGAGCACGGCGCGTGGGAGCGCACCCCGCTCGGCCGGGGGTTCCACGACCCGTCGCTGTTCTTCGACGAGGCCGACGGCGGGACGCCCTACATCTTCTACGGCTCGGGCGCGACGAGCGCCGTCCGGCTGAACGACGACCTCACCGCGATCGAGGCGGACTTCCCGAACATCTTCCGTGCCGAGGACTACGCGGGCGAGCGGTTCGTCGGCGGGCTGTTCGAGGGCGCCCAGGTGCACTACATCGACGGCGAGTACTACGTCGCGATCATCACGTGGCCCAGCGGCCAGAACCGCCAGGAGGTGCTCTTCCGCTCGCCGCACCTGCTGGGTCGCTACGAGACCGCCGACGGGTCGAACCCGTACGTGGCGCGCAGCGCGCTGAACTCCGACGGCTTCGCCCAGGGCGGGCTCGTCGAGGTGCCCGACGGCGCGGGCGGCTACGAGTGGTGGGGCATGTTCTTCCGCGACACCTACCCGCTCGGACGCATCCCCGCGCTCATCCCCGCGACGTGGGAGGACGGCTGGCCCACGTTCGGCGACGACGGCGTGGTCCGCGTCGGCGACACGTTCGCCAAGCCGATCGTGCTGGACCCGGCGACGGAGCGCCGGGAGCGGCTGAAGAGCATCGTCGCCTCCGACGACTTCGCGAACGACGCCGAGCACCGCGCGTTCAGCGACACCGTCTGGGAGGTCCCCGACGCGCCCACGTACGACGAGTCCCTGCTCGGCGTCGAGCTCGTCGCCAACCCCGGGTTCGAGGACCCGACGACCGCACCCTGGGCAGCGCAGTTCGGGGCGACGCTGACGCGCGAGACGAGCGGCGCCGCGTCGGGAACGGGCGCGCTGCGCGTCGCGGGCCGGACGCTCAACGGCTCCGGCCCGAACCAGCAGCTCGGCGGGAAGATCCAGGCGGGCGTGACCTACGAGGTCTCGGCCCGGGTCCGGTACGCCACGGGGCCCTCGACGGTCCGCTTCAACCTGGTCGGCGACTGGGGTGCGGGCGTGAAGACCCTGGCCTGGGCGGACGCGACCCCCGGGGAGTGGGCCACGGTCCGCGGCACCTACACGGTGCCGACCGGCACGGACGTGAGCACGTTCAAGCTCGCGGTCGAGACGCCGTGGGCGAACCCGCAGCCGCCGTCGTCGAGCGTCGAGTACCTGCTCGACGACGTGTCCGTCGTCGGCCGCGCGCCGGACGTCGAGACGCCCACGCGCGAGGAGGTGTCGTACAACGGCTCCGACCTCGACCTCGCGTGGCAGTGGAACCACGCGCCGGACAACCGGTACTGGTCGCTCACCGAGCGCGAGGGCTGGCTGCGCCTGACCAACGGGCACGTCGTCACCGGCGAGGCGGAGTACACCAAGGCGCCCGGGCGCGACCTCACGTATCTCGAGGAGGCGCGCAACACCCTCGGGCAGCGCACGTTCGGCCCGACGTCGTCGGCCCAGACGAGGCTCGACGTCTCCGGCATGCTCGACGGCGACGTCGCCGGGCTCGCCGTCTACGGGCGCAGCTTCGCGTACGCGGGGATCCAGCAGGTCGACGGCGAGCGCACGCTCGGTCTCGTCACCCGGCTCCAGCCGTTCGCCGACACGATCGACCGCGAGGCGGTCGAGTCGTTCGTCCCCGGGTCGCAGGTCCCGCTGGGCGAGCGCACGGACGTCCACCTCAAGGCGGACGCGGACTTCGCCTCGCCGAACGGCCAGCTCTGGGTGCAGTACTCCTACAGCCTCGACGGGCGCACCTGGCAGCCGCTCGGGGCCCGCCAGGGGCCGCTCGTCATGGACTGGAGCCTGTCGCACTTCATGGGGTACCGGTTCGGCCTCTTCTCCTACGCCAAGGAGCGGACCGGCGGCCACGTGGACTTCGACCACTTCCTCCTGAGCGACGTGCTCGACGCGGATGGCGGCGCCGACCGGACGGCGCTCGACGCCGTCGTCGCCGAGGCCGAGGGGCTCGACCCGGCGCACTACACGGCCGAGTCGTGGTCCGCCGTCGCGAAGGAGCTGGCGGCGGCGCGGGCCACGACCGCGCCGTCGACGCAGAACGAGGCCGACGCGCCCGCGCGGGCGCTCGCGCTCGCCGTCGCGTCGCTCGTGCGGGCCGACGTCGCCGAGGTCGCGTTCACGGCCGAGGCGAGCGTGCGCGCGCTCGCCGGGAAGGACTACGTCGCCGTGCGCGTGACGAACGACGAGGACGTGCCCGTCGACGTCGTCGTCACCACGCCGTACGGCAGCCGGTCGTTCGCCGACGTCGCGCCGGGCCGCCACGCGTACCAGGCCTTCGCGAGCCGCCTCGCGAGCGCCCCGGCGGGCGAGGTGACGGTCTCGGTCACCCGCTCGACCGACGGGTCCACCGCGACCCGCACGGTCACGTACGGCGGCTGACGCGCCGCCGACCCGCCGGCGGGTCGCTCGGGCGGGCCGCCGGTCCCGGACGAGAGGAGGGCGCACGACGACGGCGCGACACCGCCGTCGGGCACGACCGTCCGCGCGAGGCGCGCGGACGAGGCACGACACACATCGATCGAGGAGGATCCATGGACACGCACCACCGCAGACGACGCCGCCTGCGCGGCGCTGTCGCCGGGGCCGCGCTCGCGACGCTGCTCTCGGCGTCGCTCGCCGCGCTCCCGTCGTACGCCGCGGACGAGGAGCTGGTCGTCAACGGCGGCTTCGAGGACGGCACGACCGGCTGGTTCGTCAACAACGGCAACGCGACCGACAAGGCCGTGCTGTCGACCACCGACCAGGCGTTCGCGGGCGAGGCCGCGGCCCTGACCACCGAGCGCGCGACGACCGGCTCCGGTCCGATGCAGGACCTCAGCGGCAAGGTCCGCGCGGGCGAGACGTACGAGCTCACGGCGAAGATCCGGTACGACGCCGCCGCGGCCCCGGCCACCAAGCAGTTCTTCGCCACGATGCACTACGGCGGGGGGACGTACACGAACCTGGTGAGCGTCACCGCGACCAAGGGCCAGTGGGCGACGTTCGACGGCCGGTTCACGATCCCGGCCGACCAGAACGTCAGCACGGCGCGGCTGTTCTTCGAGACGCCGTGGACGAGCAACCCGTCCGCCGACCCGGCGACGCACCTCATGGACTTCGTGCTCGACGACGTCTCCGTCGTCGGCGCGGCGCCGCCCGGGCCGCCCTCGAAGACCATCGAGGTCCTCGGCAAGCTGCCCGGCGAGCACAACCCGCTCATCTCCCACAAGTTCGGGGCCGACGGGTTCGGGTTCGTCGAGGACGGGCGCGTGTACATGTACATGACGAACGACACCCAGGGCTACGCGCCCGACCCGGTGACGGGCGTCTCGCCGCAGATCAACTACGGCAGCATCAACCAGATCACGCTCATCTCGTCCGAGGACCTCGTGAACTGGACGGACCACGGCGAGATCCAGGTCGCCGGACCGCAGGGCGTCGCGCCGTTCACGAACAACTCGTGGGCGCCGGGCATGGCGAAGAAGACGGTCGACGGCGTCGACAAGTACTTCCTCTACTACGCCAACGGCGGCGGGTCGTCGAACGTCATCACGGGCGCCTCGCCGCTCGGGCCGTGGACGAGCGAGCGCGACAGCACGCTCATCGACGGGCGCACCCCGGGCGCCGAGGCCGTGGCCTGGAAGTTCGACCCGGCGCCGCTCGTCACCGACGAGGGCGCGTACCTCTACTTCGGCGGCGGCCCGGCGTCGACGTCGATGCCCGCGGCGGAGCGGTTCAACAACCCGAAGAACATCCGCGTCATCGAGCTCGGCGACGACATGGTCTCGACGCAGGGCACCGCGGCCGTCGTGGACGCGCCCGTGGCGTTCGAGGCGGCGCAGGTCTTCGAGCGCGACGGGAAGTACTACCTGTCGTACTCGTCGCACTTCGGCGGGAACGACTTCGGCGGCAACCAGGCCACGCTCCCGGGGTACCCGGGCGGCGGGCAGATCGGCTACATGATCTCCGACGACCCGATGTCGTTCCCCAAGGAGACGTACGCCGGCGTGATGTTCCCGAACCAGTCGCAGTTCTTCGGCGCGGGCACGGGCGGCAACAACCACCAGTCGGTGTTCGAGCTGGACGGCAGGTACTACTTCACGTACCACGCGCCGACGCTCAACAAGCGCATCAACGGGAACACCACGCAGGGCTACCGCAGCCCGCACATCCAGGAGCTGACGTTCAACGCGGACGGCACGGTCCAGCAGGTCGTCGGGGACTACGCGGGCGTGGACCAGGTCAAGGACCTCGACCCGTTCCAGGTGCTCGAGGCCGAGACGTTCGCCTGGCAGCAGGGCCTCGCCACCGCGAAGGTCGACGGCGGCTCGGTGCAGTTCGGGGACGCGGCGCCGAACCTCGTCGTCCGCGACGTCGACGCCGGGGACTGGTCGGCGCTGTCGTCGGTCGACTTCGGTGACGGTGCCGCGAGCGTCACGGCGCGCGTCAAGCCGCTCGTCGAGGGCGCCACCGTCGAGGTGCGCCTCGACGACCGCGAGGGTGCCGTCGTCGGGACGCTCGACCTCGACACCCCCGTCGGCGAGTGGGCGGACGTGACCGCCGCCCTCGAGGGGGCGAGCGGCGTCCACGACGTGTACTTCACGTTCGCCGGCCCCGCGGGCGCCGACCTCGTCGAGGTGGACACGTGGGAGTTCGCGGCCGACGCCGCCGCCCCGGCCGTCGAGCTCGACGTGACCGCGTCCGCACGCTGCCTCGCGGGCAAGGCCTACGTGGCGGTGCGTGCGACGAACTCCGGGGACGTCCCGGCCGACGTCACGCTCGCCACGCCGTTCGGCACGCGCGTCGTGGAGGACGTCGCGCCGGGCGCGAACGCGTACCAGTCGTTCGCGGCCCGGTCCACGTCGCTCGCGGCCGGGGTCGCGTCCGTCACGGGCACGGCCGTGCTCGACGGCGCCGACGTGAGCACGCCGTACGAGGCCGCGTTCGACGCGCTGGCCTGCGGGGGCTGAGGACGGGACGGACGGCGCGCACGTCGCGCCGAGACCCCCGGGAGCGGGTCGGCGTCCCGGACGCCGGCCCGCTCCGCCGCTGGAGCCGGGCGCCGCAGGAAACTCGATATCGGTTTCGACGACGTAGAGCGCCCTGGACCCTCGTCATGTTTGCGCTCACATGTTAGCGTTCACACGCGCGTCCGACGACGGACCTGCGACCGGCGCTGCCGCCGGGCACGACGACGAGGAGTCACCGATGACCTCACGCCACGAACCACCCCCGACGCCCGCGGAGCCCCGCGCCCGACGCCGACGCCGCTCGCTCGCCGCGCTGCTCGGGCTCGCGCTGGTGGCACCGCTCGCGCCCGTGGGCGCGGCGGCCGCCGGCCCGATGCCCGCGGCACCCGCGCCGGTCCCGGCTGCGGCCGAGCCGAGCGCGGAGGGGCTCCGGCTCTGGCTCCCGCTCGACGAGACCGCGGGCACCGTCGCGCACGACGCCTCCGGCAACGGCCTGGACGGGACCCTCACCGGCTCCGGCGGCGGCTGGCAGCCCGGCCAGGGCCTGACGTTCGGCGGGTCCAACCACGTCGACCTGCCCGACGACCTCCTCGCCGGCTACGACGCCGTGACGGTGAGCGCGGACGTGTGGGTCGACGCGTCGCTGACCGGCAACTACTTCTTCTACACCCTCGGCAACCCGGCGGTCGGCACCCCGCAGTCCGGGAACGGCTACCTGTTCTCGACGGGCAACGCGAACTACCGTGCGTCGATCTCCGACCTCGCGTGGGGTCGCGAGCAGAACACCGCCAAGGCCCCCGCCGCCGCGCTGCAGCGCGGAGTCTGGAAGACGATCACGTACACGCTCGGCGGTGGCACCGCGCGGCTGTACGAGGACGGCGCGCAGGTCGGGCAGAACACCGCGGTGACCATCACGCCCGGTGCGATCGGCGGCGGCACGACGACCGCGAACGCGCTCGGGAAGTCGGCCTACGCCGCCGACAACCTCTTCAAGGGCCGCATGAAGGACTTCCGGCTCTACGACCGCGCGCTCACCGCGCAGGAGGTCGCCGACCTCGCGTCCACCGGCGCGCAGCACGCCGTCGCGGCCGACGCCGCGGCCCTCGACCTCGGCGACACGACCGCCGTCGTCACCGACCTCGCGCTCCCCGCGAAGGGCGTCGGCGGCTCGGCGGTGACCTGGGCCAGCTCCGACGAGGCGGTCGTCTCCGCGAGCGGTGCGGTCACGCGGCCCGCGGGCGACGAGCCCGCGACCGCGACGCTCACCGCGACGGTGGCCCTGCGCGGCGCGACCGAGACGCGGACGTTCGACGTCACGGTCCTGCCGGGCGACGGCGACCAGGCCAAGG
This sequence comes from Cellulosimicrobium sp. CpK407, assembly GCF_051844275.1. Classification (NCBI taxonomy): domain Bacteria; kingdom Bacillati; phylum Actinomycetota; class Actinomycetes; order Micrococcales; family Promicromonosporaceae; genus Cellulosimicrobium; species Cellulosimicrobium sp. CpK407. Next base: position 33,135 of record NZ_JBGNYC010000038.1, on the reverse strand, counting down.
CGGACGCCGCGGCCGCCGCGCTCGAGGTGACGAACCTCGACGACGTGCGCGGCAACCTGACCCTGCCCGCCACCGGGCTGCACGGCGCGAGCGTGACCTGGGCGTCGTCGTCGGGCACGATCACCCCGACGGGTGAGGTGACGCGCCCGGGCCACGGCGAGGACGCGGAGACCGTGACCCTCACCGCGACGGTGACCGTGGGCGAGGCGACCGCCACGCGCGAGCTCGCGGCGCACGTCCCCGCGCTGCCCGAGCAGGAGGACCTCGCGGGCTACCTCTTCTCCTACTTCGTGGGCGAGGGCACCGCCACGGGCGAGCAGGTCTACTTCGGGCTCAGCCAGGGCAACGACCCGCTCAAGTACCAGAACCTCAACGACAACCAGCCCGTCCTCACGTCCGAGCTGGGGGAGAAGGGCCTGCGGGACCCGTTCATCATCCGCTCGCCCGAGGGCGACAAGTTCTACCAGATCGCGACCGACCTGCGGATCTACGACGGCAACGGCTGGGACGCGGCGCAGCGCACGGGCTCGAAGTCGATCATGGTGTGGGAGTCCACGGACCTCGTGAACTGGACCGACCAGCGCCTCGTGCAGGTCTCGCCTGACACCGCCGGCAACACGTGGGCGCCGGAGGCGTACTACGACGAGACGATCGGCGCGTACGTCGTGTTCTGGGCCTCGAAGCTCTACGCGGAGGACGACCCGGACCACACCGGCAACACCTACAACCGCATGATGTACGCCACGACGCGCGACTTCGTGACGTTCAGCGAGGCGCAGGTGTGGGTCGACCCGGGCTACTCGGTCATCGACTCGACCGTGACGCGGCACGACGGCCAGTACTACCGCTTCACCAAGGACGAGCGGAACAACACGTCGTCCACGCCGTGCTCCAAGTTCATCCTCGCGGAGAAGGCGGCCGAGCTGCGCTCGACGGACTACGAGTTCATCACCGACTGCATCGGCAAGGCGAACTCGCTCGGCGGCGGGATCAACCAGGGCGAGGGCCCGACGATCTTCAAGTCGAACACCGAGGAGAAGTGGTACCTCTTCATCGACGAGTTCGGCGGCCGTGGCTACGTGCCGTTCGAGTCGACCTCGCTCGACGCGGCCGAGTGGACCATGTCCACCGACTACGAGATGCCGTCGCGCCCGCGCCACGGCACGGTGCTCCCCGTGACGCAGGCCGAGTACGACCGCCTGCTGAAGACCTACCAGCCCGACGCGTTCGTCGAGTCCGTCGAGGACGTCGCCGTGACCGTCCAGACCGGCTCCGCGCCGGTGCTGCCCGCGAGCGTCACGGCACGCTTCGCCGACGGGTCCACGGGGTCGGTGGACGTCACGTGGGACGCGGTCGATCCGGCGTCCTACGCGCAGGCGGGCTCGTTCGAGGTGCTGGGCACTCTCGGCGGCGGCGTGAGCGTCCGCGCCCGCGCGGTCGTCACCGTGACCGACGACGTCGTCCCCGTCGAGGGCCTGAGCGTCACCCCCGAGTCGCTCGAGGTGGGCGTCGGCGGCACGCGGCAGCTCACCGCGACCGTCACGCCCGCCAACGCGACGGCGCGCGCGATCACGTGGGCGTCGGACGACGCGGACGTCGCCACGGTCTCGGCCGACGGCGTCGTCACGGGCGTCGGCGAGGGCCACGCGCTCGTCACGGCGACCACGGCCGACGGCTCGCACACCGCGTACGTGGCGGTCGAGGTGACCACGGAGATCCCGGGTCTCGTCGTGCGGTACGCGTTCGACGAGAAGAGCGGCACGGCGGCGGCGAACACCGCGCCCGGGTCGACGTTCGGCCCGGCGACGCTGACCAACGGCGCGGCGTTCTCCGGCACCGGGGAGGGCGTCCGGCTCGACGGGACGGACGACTACGTCGACCTGCCCGACCACCTGCTCGCCGGACTCACCGACGTCACGGTCGCGCTCGACGTCAAGGTCGCGACGGACCAGGCGACGCCGTACTTCGTCTATGGTCTCGGCAACACGAGCGGCACGGCGGGCAACGGGTACCTGTTCACCACGGGCAACGCGTACCGCACGTCGATCGCGACGGGGAACTGGACGACCGAGCAGACCGTCACCAAGAACGCGAACCTCCAGCGCGGGGTGTGGAAGCACCTGACGTACACCTTGTCCGGCACGACGGCCGTGCTCTACGAGGACGGCGTCGAGGTGGGCCGCCAGACGGGCGTCACGATCGACCCGAAGGACATCGGGAACGGCTCGACGCTCGCCAACTACATCGGCCGCTCGCTGTACTCGGGCGACCGCTACCTCAAGGGCTCGGTGCGGGACTTCCGGATCTACGACCGCGCGCTCACGGCGGACGAGGTCTACCAGGTCGGGGCCGACCACACGGCGGTCACGGGTGCCGAGCTCGACGCGCTCAAGGTGCCCGCGATCGTCGACGGGGCGAGCTCGACCGTGACGCTCGCCGTCGAACCGGGCACGGACGTCTCCGCGCTCGCGCCGGTCCTCACGGTCTCGCCGCGCGCGACGGTCACGCCCGCCAACGGCTCGGTGCAGGACCTCACGCAGCCCGTGGCGTACACCGTGACCGGTCCGGACGGGTCGTCGCGCACGTGGACGGTCCAGGCGAAGCAGATGGGCAGCCCCGTGCTGCCGGGGACGTACGCCGACCCGAACATCGCGCAGTTCGGCGGCACGTTCTACCTCTACGCCACGACCGACGGCACGCCGGGCTGGGGCGGCAAGGACTTCTACGTGTGGAAGTCCACCGACCTCGTGACGTGGGAGCGCTCGGAGCAGCCGTTCCTCACGCTCGACGGCGCGAACGGGAACGTCCCCTGGGCGACCGGCAACGCGTGGGCGCCCACGATCATCGAGCGGGACGGGAAGTACTGGTTCTACTTCTCCGGCCACAACCCGACCTACAACCGGAAGACGATCGGCGTCGCGGTGGCCGACAGCCCCGAGGGCCCGTTCACCGCGCAGCCGACGGCGATGATCACCAACGGTGAGGCAGTCACCTCGGGACAGGCCATTGACCCGGCCGCGTTCCGCGACCCGGAGACCGGGAAGTACTGGCTCCTGTGGGGCAACGGCGGCCCGTCGAACGGCCCGGTCATGGCCGAGCTGAACGACGACATGACGTCGATCAAGCAGGACACGCTGCGGCGCATCCCCGGCCTGACCGACTTCCGCGAGGGCCTGTTCCTCAACTACCGGGACGGCGTCTACCACCTCACGTACTCGATCGACGACACGGGCTCGGAGAACTACCGGGTCGGCTACGCGACGTCGGACAGCATCGACGGACCGTGGACGTACCGCGGCGTGATCCTCGAGAAGGACGCCTCGCAGGGCATCCTCGGGACCGGGCACAGCTCGATCCTCAACGTCGAGGGCACGGACGACTGGTACATCGCGTACCACCGGTTCGCGATCCCCGGCGGCGACGGGACGCACCGCGAGACGACGATCGACCGCCTCACGTTCGGCGAGGACGGCCTCATCCAGAAGGTCGTGCCGACGCTCGAGAGCGTGGACCCGGTCGACGTCACCCCCGCGCCCCGGGTCGAGCTGACCGTCGAGGCCACGCCGCGGTGCCTCGCGGGCAAGGTCTACGTCGCGGTCCGGGCGACCAACGCGGGCGACGTGCCCGCCGACGTCACCCTCACGACCCCGTACGGCACGAGGACGTTCGCGGGCGTCGCCCCGGGCGCGAACGCCTACCAGTCGTTCGCGACCCGCGCGACGTCGGTCGAGGCCGGCACCGTGACCGTCACCGGCACGGCGACGCTCGACGGCACCCCGGCCACGACGACGTACGACGTCGCCTACGCCGCGCACGCCTGCGGCTGACGACCCCGCCGAGGTAGAGCCGCAGGTCGCGAGGTAGAGCTCCCCGAGCTCTACCTCGCGACCGCGGGCTCTACCTCGCGGCACGACCTGCATCTCGACGAGGAGAGGACGACATGATTTCCGCACACCGAGGACGCTCGGCGCTCGCCGCCGGGCTCGTGGGGGCGCTCGCCGTCTCCACGCTCGCCACGGCGGTCGCCGCACCGGCCGCCGCAGACGTCGGGGGGCCCACCGACGACGGGCTCGTCGCGTGGTACCCGCTCGACGCCGCGAGCACGACCGGCGGCACGACGGCGAACCTCGCCGAGGGCTCGACGTTCGGCCCGGCCACCCTGGTGGGCGGGACGGCCACGGCGGAGGGCACGACGCTCGACGGCACGGACGACTACGTCGACCTGCCGGACCACCTGCTCGCCGGGCTCACCGACGTCACGGTGAGCCTGGACGTGCTCGTGAGCCAGGACCAGGGGACGCCGTACTTCGTCTACGGGCTCGGCAACTCGAGCGGGACCGCGGGCAACGGCTACCTGTTCACGACGGGCAACGCCTACCGGACCTCGATCGCCACCGGGAACTGGTCGACCGAGCAGACGGTGACCAAGGGCTCCAACCTCCAGCGCGGCGTCTGGAAGACCCTCACGTACACGCTCACCGGCACGACCGCGACGCTCTACGAGGACGGCGTGCAGGTCAAGCAGGCCACGAACGTCACGACCGACCCCGGCCAGATCGGGGGCGGGCAGACGACCGCGAACTACGTCGGCCGCTCGCTCTACTCCGGCGACCGGTACCTCAAGGGCCAGGTCCGCGACTTCCGCCTCTACGACCGCGCGCTCACGGCGGCCGAGGCGGGCGAGCTCGCGGCGGAGACCTCGACGGCGGCTGCCGACGCCGACATCGCCGCGCTCGACCTCGGCGACACGAGCACCGTCACCACCGACCTCGTGCTGCCCACCACGGGCGCGCAGGGGTCGATCGTCACGTGGACGTCGTCGGACGCGGGCGTCGTCAGCGCCACGGGGAAGGTCACCCGGCCCGCCGCCGGCGAGGACGACGCGACGGTGACGCTCACGGCGCTCGTCACGCGCGGCGCGGTCGCCCGCACCGCGACGTTCGACGTCACCGTGCTCGCCCACCTCGCCCCCGCCGAGGCCGTGGCGTGGGACGCGAGCCACGTCGTCGTGCCGCACCTCGACGACGTGCGCGGCAACCTCACGCTGCCCGCCGAAGGGGCCAACGGCTCCGCCCTCACGTGGGAGAGCTCCGACCTCGCGACCGTCTCGGCCACGGGCGAGGTGACGCGGCCCGCCCACGGCGAGCCGGCCGCCGTCGTGCGGCTCACCGCGACCGCGACCAAGGAGGGTGCGACCGCGACGCACACCTACGACGCGACGGTCCGCCCGCTGCCCGCCGCGGCCGACTACGAGGGCTACTTCTTCCCGTACTTCGAGGGGGAGAGCACCGCGGACGGCGAGTCGGTCTACTTCAGCGCGAGCAACGGCAACGACCCGCTCGACTGGGTGGAGCTCAACGACGGCGAGCCCGTGCTCACGTCGACGCTCGGCGAGAAGGGCCTGCGCGACCCGTTCATCATCCGCTCGCCCGAGGGCGACCGGTTCTTCCTCCTCGCGACCGACCTGCGGATCTACGGCGGCAACAACTTCGGCAACGCGCAGGAGCGCGGGTCGCGCGCGCTGATGATCTGGGAGTCGACCGACCTCGTGCACTGGTCCGACCAGCGCATGGTCACGGTGTCGAGCGCGTACGCGGGCAACACGTGGGCGCCCGAGGCGTTCTGGGACGCGCAGCGCGGCGAGTACATCGTCTACTGGGCCTCGGCGCTCTACCCGACGACGTCGACCGACGGCCGCCGCATCGCCGACTCCTACCAGCGCATGATGTACGCCACGACGCGCGACTTCGTGACGTTCTCCGAGCCACAGGTGTGGATCGACGAGAAGCGCGGCAACGGCCTCGGGATGATCGACTCGTCGATCGTCGAGCACGACGGCACGTACTACCGGTTCACCAAGGACGAGGCGTACATGATCCCGCGCCTCGAGAAGTCGACGGACCTGCGCTCGACCGACTGGGACCTCGTCGCCGAGAAGATCGGCTACGGCCAGCCCAACCCGTGGGGCGGCACGCTCACCGCGGGCGAGGGGCCGACCGTCTTCAAGTCGAACACCGAGGAGAAGTGGTACCTCTTCGTCGACCAGCCGAGCTACCACGGCGGCCAGGGCTACCTGCCGCTCGAGTCCACCGACCTCGACTCGGGCGTGTGGACGTCCGTCGACGCCCACCTGCCGAGCAGCCCCCGCCACGGCACCGTCCTGCCGATCACGGCCGCCGAGCACGCCGCGCTCCTCGCGGCCTACGGCGAGCAGCCGCCGGCGCCCGAGCTCGACCTCGCGGTCGAGGTGACACCGCGCTGCCTCGCGGGCAAGGCGTACGTCGCGGTCCGCGCGATGAACGGGGAGGACGTCCCCGTCACGCTGACGCTCACGACGCCGTACGGCGAGAAGACGGTCGCCGACGTCGCGCCGGGCAAGAACGCCTACCAGTCGTTCGCCGCCCGCGCGACGGCGGTCCCGGCCGGGACCGTCACGGTGACCGGCGTCGCGACCCTCGACGGGAAGGAGGTGACGACCACGCGCGAGGCGCAGGTCGACGCGCTCGACTGCGCCTGACACCCGCGAGGCCGCACCCCGCCGAGGGAGAGGCGAGGTACCGCGAGGAGAGGTGTGGTCACGACCACGCCTCTCCCTCGACGGACCAGAGCCCTCCCTCGGCGACGCGGCGGCCGGGCGGAAACCAGCACGAGCGTCGGACGCGGGGCTTCCCTCCTTGCCGCCGACGACGCTTCCACCACTCGACGACGAGTGAGAAGGAGCGACAGCTCATGCACGTGCACGACTCCAGCTATTCGCGGCGGGCCGTCCTGCGGCTCGGGGCGCTGGCCGCCGGGGCGACCGGCGCCGTCGCGCTCGCGGGCGGCGGCAGCGCCCTCGCCGCGCCGCCGGTCCCGGCACTGACGGTCCCGAGCGGACCGCCCGTCAGCCGGGCCTTCCTGCGGTCCCTCGACCGCTCGGTGACCCTCGACGGCTGGGCCGCCGAGCCGTTCCCGATGTCCGACGTGACGCTCGCCCCGAGCGTCGCGACGCGCTCGCAGGACCAGATCCTGCACCTCGCGCGCGAGTACCCCGTGGACCGCGTCCTCGCGGTGTTCCGGCGCAACGCCGGGCTCGACACCCAGGGCGCGTCCGCGCCCGGCGGCTGGGAGGGCTTCGGCCACGCCAACGAGCAGCCGTGGGGACCCGACGACTACCCGGGCCGGGCGAACACCCAGACCGCGAACCTCCTGCGCGGCCACTACGGCGGGCACTTCCTGTCCATGGTGTCGCTCGCGTACGCGAGCACGGGCGAGACGGTGTTCCGCGACAAGGTGGACCAGATCGTCGAGGGCCTGGCGGAGGTCCAGACGGCGCTCGCGGCCATGGGGCGGTTCAGCCACCCCGGGTTCCTCGCGGCCTACGGCGAGTGGCAGTTCAGCCAGCTCGAGAAGTACGCGCCGTACGGCGAGATCTGGGCGCCGTACTACACGTGCCACAAGATCATGGCCGGTCTGCTCGAGGCCTACCGCCTCGCGGGGAACGACCAGGCGCTGGCGCTCGCGTCGTCCATGGCGGCGTGGGTGCACAGCCGCCTGTCGGTGCTGCCGCAGGCGCAGCTCGACCGGATGTGGGGCATCTACATCGCGGGCGAGTACGGCGGCATGAACGAGGTGCTCGCCGACATCGCGTCGATCACGGGCGACGACACGTACGTCGCCACGGCCAAGCTGTTCGACCTCAACACGCTCGTCGACGCGAGCGCCGCGGGCACGGACACGCTCAACGGCAAGCACGCGAACCAGCACATCCCGCAGTTCCCCGGCTACCTCAAGGTCTACGACCTCACGGGCGAGGAGCGGTACCTCAAGGCGGTCGAGGGCTTCTGGGGCATGGTCGTGCCCGGGCGCACGTACGCGCACGGCGGGCACGGCGAGGGCGAGCTGTTCGGACCGCCGAACACCGTCGCGGGCGACATCGGCGCGCGCAACGCAGAGACCTGCGGCACGTACAACATGCTCAAGCTCTCGCGCCTGCTGTACTTCCACTCGCTCGACCCGAAGTACATGGAGTACTACGAGCGCGGGCTGCTCAACCACATCGTCGGCTCGAAGAAGAACACGCAGTCCACGACGAGCCCCGACGTGACGTACATGTACGGCGTCAACCCGGGCACGCGGCGCGAGTACGGCAACACCGGCACGTGCTGCGGCGGGACCGGGCTCGAGAACCACGTCAAGTACCGCGACTCGGTGTACTTCCGGTCCGTCGACGGCGAGGTGCTGTACGTCAACCTCTACCTCGCCTCGACCCTGACGTGGGAGGAGAAGGGCTTCGAGGTCGTCCAGGAGACGCAGTACCCGAAGGTCGGCGCGACCCGCCTCACGGTGAACGGCTCCGGGCCGCTCGACCTGCGCCTGCGCGTGCCCGGCTGGGTGCGCAAGGGCTTCACGGTGACGGTCAACGGCGTGGAGCAGGAGCTCGACGCCGTGCCGGGGACGTACGTGAGCGTGTCGCGCTCGTGGTCGCCCGGCGACGTCGTCGAGGTGACGATGCCGCTGAGCATCCGCGCCGTGCCGACGATCGACAACCCCGCGATCCAGAGCATCGAGAACGGGCCGACCGTCCTGCTCGCGCGCAGCGCGTCGCGCGAGTACCTCAAGCTGTCGCTCTACGCCCACATGGGCCTCGACGGCACGCTCGAGGGCGCGTTCACCGATCTCGGGAACGGGTACTTCCGCCTCGGGGACCTCACGTTCGAGCCCGCGTGGTCGGGCGACGACACGCAGTACCACATGTACGTCGAGCGCTCCGAGCCCCGCGTGGTCTTCGCAGGGCTCGACAGCGGCGTCGCCAACGCCGCGCGGCCGAACGGGACGACGTTCCTCGACGTCGTGTGGGGCGACGGCGGCTTCGCCGACCGCGCCGCGTTCCTCCAGAAGGTCCAGCGCACGGTCGAGCAGTTCACCGCGGACGGCCTCCTGAGCCGCCGCGACGGTCAGAAGGTCCTGGTCACGGCGGGGAAGGCGAGGCTGGCATGAGCGCGCGCACCGACTCATCGCGGGGCGCGGGCTCGGCCGTGCTCATCCCACTCGGGCACGAGCCGGGGACACCCCGGGCCCGACGGCGCGTGGTCGCCACCGCGACCGTCCTCGCCCTCGCCCTCACGGGTGCGGGCGTCGGGGCGTGGGCCGCGACCTCGGGCACCGGGGACGAGGTCCTGGCGGCGGCCGACGAGGCGCCGTCGAACGTGGCGCTGCTCGGCACGCCCGAGGCGAGCTACACCGCGTCGTGGAACAAGGTCGAGGCCGTGAACGACGGCGCGGGCGTGAGCACCGGGGGAGCGCACGACGCGACCTGGGCGACGTGGAGCGGCGACCGACCCGCGACGCAGTGGCTCGAGTACTCGTGGCCCGCGCCGGTCACCGTGGACCGTTCCGTCGTCCGGTTCTGGTCCGACGGCACGGACGCGAACGGCGACAACGTGCGGGTCCCGGCGTCGTGGACGCTCCAGTACTGGGACGCGGACGCCGGCGCGTTCGTCGACGTCCCGAACCCGAGCGGCTACCCGACCGAGCGGCTCACGACCAACGAGACGACCTTCGACGCGGTGACGACGACGCGCCTGCGCGCGACGTTCGACGCGCTGCGGGGGACCACGGCGACGACGTACTCGGCCGTCGGGGTGTCCGAGTGGGAGGTCTGGGGCACGGGCGGCGTCGAGGAGCCGGAGCCGGTCGACCCCAACGGGCCGATCGACTACTCGCCCGTCCACATCCCCACGGACGTCGGCGTCCTGCCCGACCTCCCGGCCGAGATCGACGCGATCTTCACCGACGGTCGCGTCGAGACGGTCTCCGTGGACTGGGACGACGTGACGGCCGACGACGTCGCCGTCGCGGGGGCGTTCGAGGTCACCGGGACGTCGGACACGCTCGTCGAGCCGGTGAGCGGCACGGTGCACGTGCGCGACGGCGCGCCGGGGGACGTCACCGCGGTGGACAACGTGAGCGTCGTGACGCTCGCGGGCACCGCCCCGGCGCTCCCGGCCACCGTCACGGCCGAGTACGAGGACGCGTCCAAGGACAGCCGCATCCCGGTGACCTGGGGCGCCGTGGACCCGGCCGACTACGCCGAGCCCGACGGCCTGTTCTTCGTCGCCGGGGACGTCGAGGGCACGGACGTGCCGGCCGAGGCCGTCGTGTTCGTCGTCGCGCCGGACACCGGCGAGGACACGACGCCGCCGACCGTCACCGTCACGGCGCAGCCCGGCCCGGCGACGTCGGGCTGGTACGTCCAGCACCCGACCGTCACGGTCGTGGCGTCCGACAACCGCGACCCGGCCCCGGCGGTCGAGGTCTCGGTCGACGGCGGCGCGTGGGCTCCCTACGACGGCCCGTTCGCGGTCGACGAGGACGGCGTGCGCACGGTCGAGGCGCGCGCGACCGACGCGGCGGGGAACGTCGGCACGGGTTCGCGCGAGCTCCGCGTGGACACGGTCGCGCCGGTGACGGTCGCGACGCTGCGCGAGGTCGGCAGCAGCGTCGAGATCACGCTCGCGGCCACGGACGCGGGATCGGGCGTCGACAAGGTGCAGTGGGAGGGCCCCGGCACGTTCTGGGGCACGTACACCGAGCCGTTCACGCGCGCGCTCACCGACGAGCCGCAGGTGATCGAGTTCGCCGCGACCGACGCGGCGGGCAACGAGGAGACGCGCCAGCAGGTCGTGCTGCCCGCGCTGGGCGGCGAGCCGGGGCTGGACCTCGCGGTCGAGGTGTCGCCCCGGTGCCTCGCCGGCAAGGCGTACGTCGCCGTGCGCGTCACGAACGGCGAGGACGTCCCGGTGTCGGTGACGCTCTCGACGCCGTACGGCGAGAAGGCGTTCGCCGACGTGGCGCCCGGCAAGAACGCCTACCAGTCGTTCGCGACGCGCGCGACGTCGGCCCCGGCCGGCACCGCGACCGTCACCGGGACCGCCACGGTCGACGGCCCCGACGGACCCCATGAGGTGACCGCCACGGTCGACGCGCCGTTCGACGCGCTCGACTGCGGCTGACGCCGAGGTAGAGCCCTGGTACCGCGAGGTAGAGCCCCGGTACCGCGAGGTAGAGGCGTGGTCGTGACCACGCCTCGACCTCGCCACGGTGGGTGACCACAGACCCCCGGGTGGTGTGCCGGCACCGTCCGGGTCCGGCTCGGCCCCCGTCGCTCCTCGGAGCGGCGGGGGCCGAGCTTCGTGCTGCCGAGCTTCGTGCTGCCGAGCTTCGTGCTGCCGAGCTTCGTGCTGCCGGCGGCGAGCGGGTGAACAACCTGGACAGATGTTCAGTTCAGGCGTCCAAGATGGCAAGATGATCGCGGCTGGACGCTCGTCCAGCCGGGTTCGGGGGGACCCAGCGGCGCCCACCCCGGGCCGGACGAAGAGGTTCATCGCAGTGACGACCACCCGCAGGCTGCTCGCCGCCCTCGTGATCGCCGGCTCCCTCGTCGTCCCCGCCGGCGCCGCCTCGGCCGCCACGCTCACCACGACCGTCCCCGACCCGGCCGACGGCGTGCGCGTGAGCGTCGAGATCACCGAGCGCGAGGTGCCCGCGGGGCCGCGCGTCGTCGTCGTGGGCGAGGGCCCGTTCGTCGTCGGCGGCGAGCTCGTGGTGCGCGGCACCGGCCTCGCGCCGCACACCACCTACGAGGTCTGGCTCGAGAGCGAGCCCGTGCTCCTCGGCACGGTCACGACCGACGCCGACGGCGCGTTCGAGCTCGTGACGACGATCCCCGCCGGGACGGCACCGGGGGAGCACCACATCCGCCTCGCCGCACCGGGTGACGGTGCCGACGTCCTGTCCGAGCCGTTCGTCGTCCTCGCCGCGCCGGGCGAGCCGCAGGAGCCCGGCGGCACGCCGTCCACGGGCACGGGCGGCACGACCGGTGGCGGGGCGTCCGCCTCCCCGCGCCCCGGCGGCCTCGCCACGACCGGCACGGGGCTCGTCGGGGCCGCCGTGCTCGCGGGGCTGGCCGTCGCGGCCGGTGCCGCGCTGCGCCGTCGGGCGCACCAGGGCAGGTCCGCCGCCTGACCGGGGCGAGCCTCAGTCCTCGGTAGCCGCGCCCGCGGCCTGCTCGTCCTCGTGGCGCCCGAGGTCGTCGCGCTCGTCGGCGGCACGCTCCGCGGCGTCCATCGCGCGGTCGTCGACGACGAGCATGCCCAGCAGCGTCGCGGCCGACACCGCCGCCATGGCGACGAACACGCTCCGCAGGCCGAAGAGCTCGCCGAGCAGACCGCCGGCCGCCGCGCCGAGCGGCATCGTCCCCCACGCGACGAGCCGGTAGCAGGAGTTGAGGCGACCGAGCAGCGCGTCGGGCGTGATCCGCTGCCGGAGCGAGACGGTGACGACGTTCCACACCGCGATCCCCGCCCCGCCGACGGCGTAGACGGCACCGATCACCCACGCGTTCGTCGTCACCGCGGGGACGCCCACGAGCGCGACGGTGCTGAGCACGGTCAGCGCCAAGGAGCGCGCCCGGCCGACGAGCGCGACGACGCGCTCCGCGACGAAGGACCCGGCGAACGCGCCGACGGCGGTCGTCGTGAGCAGCACGCCGTACGCGGGCTCGGACAGCCCCAGGGGCGAGTCGGGGCCGACGGCGTAGAGCACGAAGATCGCGAACGCAGCGTTGCTCGCGAAGTTGATGCCGCCGACCATCAGGGCGAGCGTGCGCAGGATCCGGTCGTGCCACAGGAAGCGCAGGCCCTCGGCGATGTCGGCCCGCAGCGTCGTGCGGGTCGAGCGCTCGGGTCGGTACGAGCCCGGGAGGCCGACGAGCAGCCCGACGGCGAGCGCCCACAGTGCGCCCGGGAGGCCGAACGCCACCGCCGCGCCCGCCGCGACGAGCAGCCCGCCCAGCGGCGGCCCGACGAACTGGTTCGCGGTGAGCTCGGCCGCGTACAGGCGCCCGTTCGCCCGGGGGAGCGCGGTGCGCGGGACGACCTGCGGCAGGATCGACTGCGCGGCGGTGTCGTAGAGCGTCTCCGTGACGCCCACGCCGAACGCGACGACGTAGAGCACGGCGATGCTGCCGGCGTCGGGCACGAGCGCGACGGCGGCGAGCGCGACGACGAGCAGCGCGCGCGCCGCGTTGGCGCCGATCATCGCGTGGCGCCGGTCGAGCCGGTCGGCGAGCGCGCCGGCGGGGAGCGCGAAGAGGAGCCAGGGCAGCGTGAGCGCGAACGTCAGCCCGGCGACCAGCGCGGGCGAGTCGGTGTAGCGGACCGCGACGAGCGGCAGCGCGACCTTGAGCACGCCGTCGGCGAGGTTGGAGACCGTCGACGCGGTCCAGAGGCGCCGGAACGGCCCGCCCAGGGGCGTGCCGACCGTCCGTCGTCGGCGGGGTGCGAGGGCCATGGCGTCAGCATGGCACAGTGATCGAGAAATCCCAATCGATCGGTGGATCTCGATCGATCGACGTACGATGGGTGCCATGAGCGCCGAGCCCACGCCGCAGGAGCCAGCAGCGACGACGCGTGCGACGCCGCCCGCCGTGCCCGGACGGCGTCCGCCCACGGCGCTCGAGGCCAAGGCGCTCGCCCACCCCCTGCGCCAGCGCATCGTCCGGCAGTGCGGCACGCGCGAGATGACCAACAAGGAGCTCGCCGACCACCTCGGGGTCGCCCCCGGCACGGCCCTCCACCACGTCCGGCTCCTCGTCCGCGCCGGCCTGCTCGAGCCCGCCGACGTGCGCACCGGCGCCGGGGGAGCGCTCGAACGCCCCTACCGCGCGACCGGTGCGACCTGGTGGCTCGACGACCCCCTGCGCGGCACGGCGCCCGACGTCCGGTTCGGACCCTTCGCCGCCGCGCTCGACGACGCCCTCGCCGCGGGTCCCGACGCCGTCTCGACGGCCGCGACCTTCGGCCTCCACCTCTCCGACGACGACGTCGCCGAGCTCGACCGGCGCATCCTCGCCGTCCTCGACGAGTACGTCGCGACCGACGACCAGCGCCTCGACCGCCCCCTGCACCGCGGGGTGTTCCTCCTGCACCGCCCGCAGCCCTGACCTGGCGCGGACGCGACCGCGCGGCCGCAGCCCGGCCCGACCCGGCGCCGCGGGGGCTCAGGGGCGGGCGGCGAAGCGCTCCAGGAGGTCGGCGTGGCCGGAGACGATGAGGAGGTCGTTGGCGCTGATGCGGGTCTCGGGGGTCGCGTAGAGGAAGTCCTCGCCGGGAGACTTCACGCCGATGACCGTGACGCCGTAGCGCTCGCGGACCTTGGACTGCGCGAGCGTGAAGCCCTGGACCTCCTTGGGCGGGCGCATCTTGACGATCGTGAAGCCGTCCTCGACCTCGATGTAGTCGAGCAGCTTGCCGGAGACCAGGTGCGCGACGCGGGACCCGGCGTCGGCCTCGGGGAACACGACGTGGTGCGCGCCGATGCGCTGGAGGATGCGCCCGTGCTCGGCGGAGATCGCCTTGGCCCAGATCTGGGGCGTGCCCATGTCGACGAGGTTGCCCGTGATGAGCACGCTCGCCTCGAGCGACGTGCCCACGCCGACGACCGCGACGGGGAAGTCGCGCGCGCCGAGCTGCTCGAGGGCGACGGGGTTGGACGCGTCGGCCTCGACGAGGGGGAGCTGCCCGCTCCACTGGGCGACGAGCTCGGGGTCCCGCTCCACGGCGAGCACGTCCTGGCCGAGGCGGTCGAGCGTGGCGGCGATGGCCGTCCCGAAGCGCCCGAGACCGATGACGAGCACGCCGGCGTCCTTGCGCGGCGCCTTCGCCTCGTCGCGGCGGGAGCGCTCGGCGCGCCCGCGCTCGACGATGCGCCGGGCGACGGGGTCCGCCGGCAGGGCGTCCTTCCCGGTCGTCGGCCCGGCGCTCGGGTCGGCGCCGCGGGAGAAGGGGTCGGTCACGGTGGGGCCTCTCGTGTGGTCGGGGTGGGTCGGTGGCGGTGCCCGACGGCGTACGCCGCGGCAGGCGGTCCGCTCACCCGATGATGGGGCGCTCCTCGGGGTAGCGCACGATGCGGCGACGGTCGCGCAGCGCGAGCGCGGCGGCGAACGTCATGGTGCCGGTGCGCCCGACGAACATGAGCCCGACGAGCACGTACTTGCCCGCATCCGGGAGGCTGGGCGTGATGCCGGTGCTGAGGCCGACCGTCGCGAACGCGGAGATCGTCTCGAAGAGGATGACGTCGAGCGTCTCGCCCGTGATCTCCAGCAGGAGCAGGCTCGCCAGCAGGACCGCGGTCGCACCGACGAAGGACACGGCGACGGCGAGCCGCAGGGTGTCGCGGGGGATGCGGCGCCCGAAGGCCTCCATGTCCCGGTCGCCGCGCGCCTCGGACACGATCGCGATGAGCATGACGGCGAGCGTCGTGACCTTGATGCCGCCCGCGGTCGACGCGGAGCCGCCGCCTACGAACATGAGGGCGTCGGTGATGAGCCAGCTCGCCTCGTGCATTCCGCCGGTGTCGACGGTGGAGAAGCCGCCCGAGCGGGGCATGACGCCCGCGAACAGCGAGGCGAGGAGCTTCTCCCCGAACGCGAGCGGGCCGAGCGTGCGTTGGTTCGTCCACTCGACGGCCGCGAACAGGACCGTGCCGACCACGACGAGGGCCGCGCTCGTCGTGAGCGTGAGCTTGGTGTGCAGGCTCCACTTCGACACGCGCTTGCGGTTGCGCATGACGTTGAGGATCACGGGGAAGCCGAGGGAGCCGATGAACACGCCGAGGATGATCGGCAGGCACAGCATCCAGTCGCCGACGTACGGCGCGAGGCCCTGCTCGGTCGGGATGAACCCGGCGTTGTTGAAGGCCGAGATGCCGTAGAAGATGCCGTGCCACGCGGCCTCGCCGAACGTCTCCTCGAGCACGATGAACCGGGGCAGCAGGAGCAGCGCGATGAGGAGCTCGAGCGACGTCGAGGTGATGACGACGACCCGCACGAGCGAGCCGACCTCGCCGAGCCGCGTCGTCTTCGTCTCGGACGCGGTGAGGAGCTTCTGCGTGAGGCCGATGCGCCGCGACACGGCCATGCCGAGGATCGACGCGAGCGTCATGACGCCGAGGCCGCCGATCTTGATGCCGAGCAGGATGACGACCTGCCCGTACGTCGACCAGTACGTGCCCGTCGGGACGACGACCAGACCCGTGACGCACACCGCGGACGTCGCGGTGAAGAGGGCGTCGACGAACGGGGCAGCGCGACCGCTCGCGGTCGCCCAGGGGGCCATGAGGAGCGCGGTGAAGACCGCGATGACGGCGGCGAACACGGTGACGGCGAGGCGTGCGGGCGACTGCCGGGCGAGGCGGTCGACGATCTCCCGCCCCTTGAACAGGCGCCCGGTCATGCTCGTCGGCATGGAGCCTCCCTCACCACTCGCGTCACTCTGCCACGGGCCTGGTGACCCGTCATGTCGCCGCTCCGGCGCCGGGACATCATGCCGCGTCCGGCCCCCGTGCGCCGCACCGCGGTCCGGTGACCGGTCCGTCGGGGCGGGGGCCGCGGCGCCGGGCGTTACCGTGAGCCATGCCCACGACCGACCCCCCGTCGTCGCCCGCCTCCGCCCGGGGGAGCGCCGCGGCGCCCGGATCCTGCGTCGTGTGGAGCCCTGAGCTCCTCGGGTACGACTTCGGTCCCGGGCACCCCATGTCCCCGGCCCGGCTCGACCTGACCATGGGTCTGGTGCGCGCGCTGGGCCTGCTCGACGGCGACGGTGCGCCTCAGGGTGCGCCCCGCGTCGTCGGGCCGGAGCCCGCGAGCGACGACGTCCTCGGCCTCGTGCACGAGCCGGCGTACGTCGCGGCCGTGCGCGCGGCGTCGGAGCACGGGACCCCCGACCCGGCCCGTGGTCTCGGCACCGAGGACGACCCGGTCTTCCCGGGGATGCACGAGGCCGCGGCCCGGATCGTCGCGGGCTCCTACGAGGCGGCGGGGGAGATCGCCGCGGGGCGCGTCGGGCACGCGGTGAACGTCGCGGGGGGCATGCACCACGCGAAGGCGGGCGCGGCGTCGGGCTTCTGCGTCTACAACGACGCGGCCGTCGCGATCCGGCGCCTCCTGGACGACGGCGTCGCGCGCGTCGCGTACGTCGACCTCGACGCCCACCACGGCGACGGCGTGGAGGAGGCGTTCTGGGACGACCCGCGCGTCCTCACCGTGTCCGTCCACCAGAGCGGCACGACGCTCTTTCCCGGTACCGGGCACCCGACCGACGTCGGGGGCGCGGGCGCCGAGGGCACGGCGGTCAACGTCGGGCTGCCCCGCCGCACGGACGGCGCGCGCTGGCTGCGGGCGGTCGACGCCGTCGTGCCGCCGGTGCTGCGGGCGTTCCGGCCCGAGGTCCTCGTCACCCAGCACGGGTGCGACGCGCACGGCGAGGACCCGCTCTCCGACCTCGACGTCTCCGTGGACGCCCAGCGCACGGCGCTCGCTCAGGTGCACGACCTCGCGCACGAGCTCACCGGCGGACGCTGGCTCGCGCTCGGCGGCGGCGGGTACGCGATCGCGCGCGTCGTGCCGCTCGTGTGGACGGCGGTCGTGGGGGAGGTCGTGCACCGGCCGGTGACGGCGGGCGAGCCGCTGCCCGAGGAGTGGCGCGCCCGCGTCGCCGAGGTCGCCGGGTTCGACGCCCCGCTCGCCTTCGGCCCGCCCGTCGACGTGCGCCGCTGGAGCAGCGGCTACGACCCCGACGACGACGTCGACCGCGCCGTCGCGGCCACGCGCCGCGCCGTCTTCCCGCTGCTCGGCCTCGACCCGCACTTCGACTGAGGCGGTCGTCCCCCGGGATGCCCGGGGCGTCGTGCGGGTCCGCGCGCCGGGCGGCGTACCGGGGCACGAGCGCGAGCGGGTAGTCTAGGGGGCGGATTTCTCTCGTGTTGGTCGGCTCGCGGCGCCCTCGTGGTCGCCGGGCGCCCCGATCAACCGTGGACCACACGCGGCCGGTCGACCGGTCGCCGACCGACACGCCGCTCGAGCATTGCGAGGACCGTATGGGCTCCGTCATCAAGAAGCGCCGCAAGCGCATGGCCAAGAAGAAGCACCGCAAGCTGCTTCGCAAGACGCGTCACCAGCGTCGCAACAAGAAGTGACGTCGCG
Organism: Cellulosimicrobium sp. CpK407; assembly: GCF_051844275.1. Classification (NCBI taxonomy): domain Bacteria; kingdom Bacillati; phylum Actinomycetota; class Actinomycetes; order Micrococcales; family Promicromonosporaceae; genus Cellulosimicrobium; species Cellulosimicrobium sp. CpK407. Next base: position 15,113 of record NZ_JBGNYC010000038.1, on the reverse strand, counting down.
CGCGTCCTGACGCGCCGACCCGCCGTCGAGCCCGGCCCCTCCCGAGGGACCGGGCTCGACGCGTCTCGGACGATCACGCGAGGTGGAGCCCTGGCCTACCAGGCCTCTACCTCGCGGGACCAGGGTTCTCTCTCGCGGGGGCGGGGGCGGGGGCGAGGGCGCCGGCTCGGGGGAGCGGGGTGGTCAGAGGCGCGAGATGCGGCGGTCGACGGCGCGGCGGACGGAGCGCAGGACGAGGGCGGCGGCCCAGGCGGCGCCGGCCCAGCTCGCGGTGCGGACGCTGCTGCGGGCGACGCGACGGCGTCGGCCGCGGAACTCGCGGATGGGCCAGCCGACGTCCTGCGCGTGGCGGCGCAGGCGGGCGTCGGGGTTGATGGGGCACGGGTGCCCCACGGCCTCCATCATCGTCACGTCGTTGAGCGAGTCGCCGTAGGCGTAGGACGCGTCGAGGTCGATGTCCTCGCGCTCGGCGAGCGCGCGCACCCCGGCGGCCTTGGCGCGGCCGTGCATCATGTCGCCCACGAGGCGGCCGGTGTAGAAGCCGTCCTCGTGCTCGGCGACGGTGCCGAGGGCGCCGGTCGTCCCGAGCCGGCGGGCGATGAGCTCCCCGATCTCGACCGGGGTCGCGGAGACGAGCCACACCTGGTGACCGGCGGCGAGGTGCTCGTCGAGCAGGCGGCGCGTGCCGGGGTAGATGCGCAGCGAGAGGACGGTGTCGTAGACCTCCTCCCCGATCGCGGTGACCTCGGCGACGGAGCGACCCGCGATGAGGGCGAGCGCGCGGGACCGGATGCGGTCGATCTGCTGCTTGTTCTCGCCGAACAGGAGGTAGCGCGCCTGGTGCACGGCGAAGCGCACGATGTCGAGCGTCGAGAAGAACTCCCGCTGGTACAGCGCGCGGGCGAGGTGGAACGACGACGCGCCGCGGATGATCGTGTTGTCCACGTCGAAGAACGCGGCGGTGCGGTGCGCGGGTGCGGGGGGTGTGCGGCCGGCGTCGGGCGCGGCCTCGGAGGCGGTCGACCCGGGGGTCGGGACGGGGCCCGGACCGGAAGACGTCGCCATGTCCCCACTCTAGGCGGTCCCGCGCTCGGCCCGGGGCCGCGTCCTCGTACCCTGGGAGGCGTGAGCACCTCCGACGCGCCGGCCCCTCCCGTCCTCCTCTACGGCCGAGCGGGGTGCCACCTGTGCGACGACGCGCGCGCCGTCGTCGCGGCGGTGTGCGCCGAGGCGAGCGTCGCGTGGGCGGAGGTGGACGTGGACGCGCCGGACGCGGACCCGGCGCTGCGCGAGCAGTACGGCGAGTACGTCCCGGTCGTGACGGTCGGCGGCGTGCAGCAGGGGTTCTGGCGCGTGGACGCCCGCCGGCTCGCCCGCGCGGTGGGTCGGATTTCGACGGCGCGCGCGGACCTGGGATGATTCCTCCCGGTGGAGCGCGACCGTCGACGAGGACGGTCCCAGGACGACGGGGTGACGGGTGGCTGAGCAGGTAGTCGGTGAGGTGACGGCGCCGGGTATCCCGAGCGCGACGGTGGCGCGGCTCCCGTCCTACCTGCGGGCGCTGCGCGACCTGGTGGCGCGGGGCGTCGCGACGACGTCGTCGGTCGAGCTCGCCGAGCTCTCCGGCGTCGGTCCGGCGCAGCTCCGCAAGGACCTGTCGTTCCTGGGCTCGTTCGGCACGCGCGGCGTGGGCTACGACGTGGACTCGCTCGCGCAGTACATCACCGAGGCGCTGGGGCTCGTGGACGAGCACCGCATCGCGATCGTCGGGATCGGCAACCTGGGGCACGCGCTCGCGAACTACTCGGGGTACGAGCAGCGGGGCTTCCACGTCGCGGCGCTCCTCGACGCGTCGCCGGAGGTCGTGGGCACGCGGGCGGCGGGCCTCGTCGTCGAGCACGTCGACGCGCTGGAGGAGGTCGTGGCGCGGGAGAAGGTGTCGATCGTGGTCCTCGCGACGCCGGCGGCGCACGCGCAGTCCGTCGCGGACCGGGTCGTGGCGGCGGGCGTGCGGGAGATCCTCAACTTCGCGCCGCGTGCGCTGCAGGTGCCCGCGGACGTCGACGTGCGCGGCGTGGACGTCGGCAGCGAGCTGCAGATCCTCGCGTTCCACTCCCAGGCGCGCGCGCTCGCCGAGGCGCAGGACCGCTGAACGACGAGGGGCCGCGTGCTCGCGCACGCGGCCCCTCGGGGCGGCACCCCTGCCGGGGGTGCAGTGTTTCGGGGAACGGTACCGGGGAAGAGTGTCCCGGGAGCCGGTCGTCAGGCCTGCTTGATGGCCGAGACGTCGAGGGCGATCTTGATCTTGTCGCCCACGAGCACGCCGCCGGTCTCGAGCGCGGCGTTCCAGGTGAGGCCGAACTCCTTGCGGGAGATCTCCGTGGTCGCCTCGAACCCGGCGCGCGCGTTGCCGAACGGGTCGGTCGCGGTGCCCGCGAACTCGGTCTCGAGCTCGACCGGCTTGGTCACGCCGTTGATGGTCAGGTCGCCCGCCACGACGAAGTCGTCGCCGTCGCCGGAGATGCTGGTCGACGCGAAGGTCCACGTCGGCTTGTTCTCGGCGTCCCAGAAGTCCGCGCTGCGCAGGTGGTTGTCGCGGTTCGCGTCGCCCGTGCTCACGGACGCGGCGTCGAGCTCGGCGGTCACGGAGGTCGACTCGAGGTCGTCGCCCACGGTGATGGTGCCGGCCGTGATGGCGAGCGTGCCGCGCACCTTGGAGATGCCGGCGTGGCGGACCGTGAAGGCCGCCTGCGAGTGGGACGAGTCGAGGGCGTAGGTACCGGCGTTGAGCCCGGCGGGCAGCGGCGTGGCCATGGGTGCTCCTGAAGGGGTCGAGGGTCCCGGGGGACCGAACTTGGTTGAAGGTTCAACTTCGTACGAGCGTATCAACAGCAGGGGGTGATCCGTCTATTCCCGGTGAGGTGGAACAATGTTCGGCGAGGTTCCACCCCTGAACCCGCCCCCGTCCGCCAGCGCCCGAGGACCCATGACCAGCAACGACGTCGACCACCAGCTGACGACGACCGCCCGCGGGACCACCGCGGCCGCGAGCGCGGAGCCGCGCTGGCTCGACGCCGAGCAGCAGCGCCTGTGGCGCGCCTACCTCGACGGGACCGTGCGCTTCATCGAGTCGCTGGGGCGCGACCACGAGGAGCGGTCGGACGTGTCGCTCAACGAGTACGAGCTGCTGGTGCGGCTCTCGGAGAGCCCGGACCACACGCTGCGGATGTCCGCCCTCGCCGACGGGCTCGCCCGGTCCCGCAGCCGCGTGACCCACACCGTGGCGCGCATGGAGGCACGCGGCCTGGTCCGGCGCTCGGCGAGCACGGGCGACCGCCGCGGGGTCAACTGCGAGATGACGACCGAGGGCTACCGCGTCCTCGTGGCGTCGGCTCCCGCCCACGTGGCCGCCGTGCGCCGGTTCATGGTCGACGTGCTCACGCCGGAGCAGTTCCGGGCGCTCGGCGAGGCGATGGCGGCCGTCGCCGAGGCGTGCAAGGCCGACCGCGACTCCTGACCCGGGTCGCTCCGGGAGCCGCCGGCCCGCGGGTGCCGGTCAGGGCCGGGAGTGCGGGACACTGGTGCGCATGGTCTCCACCATCGTCCACCTCCTGCGCCACGGCGAGGTCCACAACCCCGACGGCGTCCTCTACGGCCGCATCCCCGGCTACCACCTCTCCGAGCGAGGCCACGAGATGGCCCGCCGCGTCGCCGCGCACCTCGCGGGCGAGCCCGGGCCCGACGGCGCGTCCCGCCCCCGCGCGGACCTCGCCGTCGTCGTCGCGTCGCCGCTCCAGCGCGCCCAGGAGACGGCGACGCCCGCCGCCGAGGCGTTCGGGCTCGAGCTCGGCACCGACGACCGGCTCATCGAGGCCGCGAACCACTTCGAGGGCATGACCTTCGGCGTCGGGGACGGGTCGCTGCGCCACCCGCAGCACTGGCGCTTCCTGTGGAACCCGTTCCGGCCGTCCTGGGGCGAGCCGTACACCGAGCAGGTCGCGCGCATGCGCGCCGCGGTCGCCGACGCCCGGGACAAGGCCGCGGGCCACGAGGCGCTCCTCGTGAGCCACCAGCTCCCCGTGTGGCTCACGCGCCTGAGCTTCGAGAACCGCCGCCTGTGGCACGACCCGCGCAAGCGGCAGTGCTCGCTCGCGTCGCTCACGTCGCTGCACTTCGAGGACGACCGCCTCGTCGGCCTGCACTACTCCGAGCCGGTCGCCGACCTCCTCCCGGGCGCCGCGACCGTCGCGGGGGCGTGACGTCGGTCATGTCTCGCGCAGTCGTCGCCGTCCGGACGCCCGAACCGTCCCGTTCGGGAGTGGCGGAGGTCACGTCTCCCAGGTGGCGTCCAGGAACCCCGGGCAGGGTGCCTCCCGTGATGCCGCTGTGACCGCCAGCTCGCGCGCGCGTGCCGCGCGCGCCCTCCCGCCCGTCCGCCGCGTGCTGACCGCGGGCGTCGTGCTCGCCGCGACGCTCGGCCTCGCGGCGTGCGCCCAGGACTCCGGCGCGACGACGGACGTCGTGGGGCAGGGCTACGTCTCCGGCGACGGCTCGGTCCGCACCTGGGACGCGGGCGAGCGGGGCGACGTCGTCGCGCTCACCGGCACCGACTACGAGGGCGAGCCGGTCGACACGAGCGCCTGGCTGGGCGACGTGGTCGTGCTCAACACCTGGTACGCCGCGTGCGCGCCGTGCCGCGCCGAGGCGCCCGACCTCGTGGCCCTCGCGAACGACCGCGCCGACGACGGCGTGCAGGTGCTCGGCATCAACACGACGGACGAGGCCGGGGCCGCGCAGGCGTTCCAGCGCCGGTTCGAGGTGCCGTACCCGTCGATCGACGACCGCAGCGGGGAGGTCGTCGCGGCGCTCTCCGGCACGGTGCCGCTCCAGGCGGTCCCGTCGACGGTCGTGCTCGACCGCGAGGGCCGCGTCGCGGCACGCGTCATCGGGCTCGCCGAGGGCTCGACCCTGAACGCGCTCGTCGACGACGTGCTCGCCGAGGACGAGGCGGCCGGCTGACCGTGGTCACCCTCGCGTCCCTCGCCGCCACCGTCCCGGCCGCCGCGCTCCCCGCCGCCGCGACGAGCGTCGGCGACACGTTCGCCGCGACGGTCTGGAGCGGGTCGATGCTGCTGGCGGTCCCGGTGGCGATCCTGGCGGGGCTCGTCTCCTTCGCCTCGCCGTGCGTGCTGCCGCTCGTGCCCGGCTACGTCGGGTACGTCTCGGGCATGGCCGCGGCGAACGCCGGGAGCGGGCGTGGCGCGTCCGGAGGGACGACGACGGCCACGCGGGTCGCGGCGCCGAGCCGCGGCCGCGTCCTCGCGGGCGTCGGGCTCTTCGTCGCCGGCTTCACGCTCGTGTTCGTCGCGCTGATGGTCGCCGCCGGCGCGGTCGGCGTGCACCTGGTCCGCTGGGAGGACGTCATCACTCGCGTCCTGGGCGTGGTCGTCATCCTCATGGGGCTCGCCTTCATGGGGGCGGTCCCGTTCCTCCAGCGCGAGCGGCGCCTGCACCTGAGCCCTCAGGCGGGGCTGTGGGGAGCGCCGCTGCTCGGCATCGTGTTCGGGCTCGGCTGGACGCCGTGCCTCGGTCCGACGCTCGTCGCCGTGCAGTCGCTGTCGCTGAACGAGGCCTCGGCGGGCCGTGGCGCGGTCCTCGGGGTCGCCTACTGCCTCGGTCTCGGCGTGCCGTTCCTGCTCATCGCGCTCGGGCTCCAGAGCTCGCAGCGCATGCTCGGCTTCCTGCGCCGGCACCGCCTCGCGATCATGCGGATCGGCGGCGGGCTGCTCGTGCTCATCGGCCTCGCGCTGGTCACGGGCCTGTGGACGACGTGGACGACGACCATGCAGGGCTGGATCGACGGCTACGTGACGGTGGTGTGAGATGACCGAGCGGACCGGCCAGGCCGAGAGATCAGAAGAGCGTCCGACGCCGACGGGCTACCGCCCCGAGGGCATCGACGACGCGTTCTCCGCGGGCGACGGCCCGGGTGACCGGACGCCGTCGGGTGGCGGGGGCGGCGCGGGAGGCGACGGCGGCCCGGCGCTCCCGAGGCTCGGGTGGCGCGGCACGCTGCGCTGGACGTGGCGGCAGCTCACGAGCATGCGCGTCGCGCTCATGCTCCTCATGCTGCTCGCGGTCGCAGCGGTGCCCGGCTCCGTCCTGCCGCAGCGCCCCCAGGACCCGGCGGCCGTGCTGCGGTACCTGCAGGAGAACCCGACGACGGGGGAGTGGCTCGACCGGCTCGGCTTCTTCGACGTCTATGCCTCGGTGTGGTTCTCCGCGATCTACATCCTGCTGTTCGTCTCGCTCGTCGGCTGCATCCTGCCGCGGACCAAGGCGCACTGGCAGGCGCTGCGCACGCGGCCCCCGCGCACGCCGCGACGCTTCGACCGCTTCCCCGCGCAGGCGCGCGCCGTCACCGACGCCTCTCCGGACGAGGTCGTCGCGGCGGCGAGCAGCCACCTGCGCGGCCGGCTCCGCTGGCTGCCGACGTTCCGCGTCGACACGGGCGCCGAGGAGGCCGCCCCGGCGCGGGGCCGTGCCGCCGCGCGGCCCGCGGCACGGACGGTGTCCGCCGAGCGCGGCTACGTGCGCGAGACCGGCAACCTGCTGTTCCACCTGTCTCTCGTCGGCCTCCTGGTCGCCGTCGCGACGGGCCAGCTCCTGCACTACCGCGGCCAGGCGATCGTCACGGAGGGCCGGGGGTTCGCGAACGCGGTCGTCGACTACGACACGTTCGAGAACGGCGCGTGGTTCCGGCCGTCGTCGCTCGTGCCGTTCTCGATGACGCTCGACGCGTTCGAGTCGGAGTTCGCCCAGGACTCCGTCGCGTTCGCGCAGTCGCGCGACTTCACCGCGACGGTCACCGTGCGCGACCCCGACGGCGAGTCCCACGAGGAGACCATCAAGGTCAACCACCCGCTCACCGCGGGCGGCGCCAAGATCTACCTCCAGGGCAACGGGTTCGCGCCCGAGGTCACGGTGCACGACGCCGACGGCGAGGTGGCGTTCTCGGGCCGCGTGCCGTTCCTGCCCGAGGACACGATGTACACCTCGCGCGGCGTCATCAAGGTGCCCGACGTGTCGTCCGGCCTCGACCAGATCGGGCTCGTCGGGTACTTCCTCCCGACGGCCCAGCTCAGCGAGGACGGCGAGACCGCGGAGTCGGTGTACCCGCAGCCGATCAACCCGCTCCTCGTGCTCGAGGTCTACCGGGGCGACCTCGGTCTCGACGAGGGCCTGCCGCAGAACGTCTACCGCCTCGACACGGACGATCTCACGCCGTCGGTCGACGCGGACGGCGAGCGCGTGAAGCTGCTCGTCGCCCCGGGCGAGACGGTCGACCTGCCCGACGGCCTCGGCACGATCACGTTCGACTCGCTGCCGCGCTACGTCGCCCTCGACTTGCGGCACGACCCGTCGCTCACGTGGGTGCTCGTGTTCTCGCTCGGCGCGCTCGCGGGTCTCGCCGTCTCGCTGTTCACCCCGCGCCGCCGCGTGTGGGTGCGCGCGTGGCGCGAGGAGGTGCCCGGTGACGGGGACGACGGCCCGCGCGAGCGCACCGTCGTCGCCGTCGCGGGTCTCGCCCGCGGGGACGATGCCGGGCTCCAGGGCGAGGTGGACTCGCTTCTCGCCGCGCTCCCGGGCGTGGCACCATCGGGTGAGGGTGACCTCACCACGTCGTCGGGACGCGCACCGGCCGACCGCACCCGCTCCACCGCGCGTCCCGCACAGGACCCGACCGCGCGACCGCGCACGAAAGGCTGACCGATGACCGTAGCCGAGCTGAGCCAGGACCTCGTCTGGGCCGCTGCGACTGCCCTGACCGTCGCGCTCGTCGCGTTCGCGATCGACCTCGCGCGGCTCGCGGGCCGCGCCGACGACGAGCGGGCCGAGGCACGGGCCGACGCGAAGGTGCCCGGCGCGGAGGTGCTCGCGGGCGCGGGCGCGTCCGTCTCGCCGTACGGCCCGGACACGCCCGACGTCGTCGACGCCGCACCCGTCGCCGCGCCCGAGCCGTCGCGCAAGGCCGCCAACATCGGGATCTCGCTGACGTGGCTCGGGACGGCGCTGCTGCTCGTCGCGATCGTCACGCGCGGGATCGCTGCCGGCCGCACGCCGTGGGCCAACATGTACGAGTTCACGCTCGTCGGCGCGTTCGTCGCGCTCGCGGTGTTCCTGGCCGTGTCGCTCAAGCGGGACGTGCGCTTCCTCGGGTCGTTCGTCACGGGCCTCGCGGTGCTGTTCCTCGTGCTCGCGCAGAACGCGTTCTTCGTCGCCGCGACCGGCGTGCAGCCCGCGCTCCAGTCCTACTGGCTCGTCATCCACGTGGGCGTCGCGATCATCGCGACGGGCATCTTCACCGTCGCGTTCGTCACGTCGGTGCTCCAGCTCCTGCGCGACTCGCGCGACTCCGGGAACGCCTTCCTCGGCGCGCGCGGCTGGCGCTGGCTCGACTCGACGCCGGGCCCGCTCCAGCTCGAGGCGCTCAGCTTCCGCCTCAACGCGGTCGCGTTCGTGCTGTGGACGTTCACCATCATCGGCGGCGCGATCTGGGCGGAGCACGCCTGGGGCCGCTACTGGGGCTGGGACCCCAAGGAGGTCTGGAGCTTCGTCGTCTGGATCGTGTACGCGGCGTACCTGCACGCCCGCACGACCCGCGGCTGGTCCGGCCGCCGGGCGGCGTACTTCGTGATCGTCGGCTACGCGTGCGTCCTGTTCAACTTCACGGGCGTGAACCTGCTGTTCAACGGCAAGCACTCGTACTCGGGCCTCAACCCGGGCGACTGACCCGGTCCGACACCGCGCTCGACCTCACTGCGGTGGGTCGGTCAGCGGGCGGTGTCGTCGCCGTCGTCGGACCCGTTGCTCGCGCCGGGAGGGTGCGCGTCGCCGTCGTCCTCGGTGCGGTCGTCCTCCGTCGTGCCCCCGGCCGCCGGGGGAGCGTCGTCCGTCGCGGGCGAGGGCGCCTCGTCCCGCGCCTGGCGGCGCTGCTGCTGCTCGAGCCGCCAGAGGAACTCGGGGTCGTCGTCGGGCGCGACGGGGGCGTTGCGACGGCGGCGCGTGCCGCCGTTCGACGCACCGCCCGACGGCCGACCGGCCGCGTACCGCGAGCCGGACCGCGACGCGGAGCGCTTGACGAGGATCCAGGCGACCGGGCCGAGGAACGGCAGCAGGATGATGAGGACGATCCACAGCCCCTTCGGGATGCCGCCGCGCTCCTCCTCGTCGCTCGAGGCGAGGTCGACGAGCGCGTAGACCGCGAGGCCGACGGCGAGGAGGGGGAGCAGCACGCGAAGCATGGCTCCAGCCTACGGGCCGTACCCTGGAGTCGTGCCTGTCGTGATCTACTCCGTCCTGCGTCTGCTCCTCTTCGCGGTCGCGCTGGGCGTCCTCTGGTTCGCCGGCCTCCGGGGCTGGCTGCTCGTCCTGGTCGCCGCGGTCGTCGCGCTCATGCTGTCCTACCTGACGCTGCGCACGCCCCGTGAGGCGGCGTCGCGCTACCTCGCCGAGCGGGCCGAGCACCGCGCCCGGACGGGCGAGCGGTTCTCGCGCGAGATCGAGGACGACGCGGCGGCCGAGGACGCGGCCCTCGACGCGCAGGAGGACGCCGCCTCGAGAGGTGCGGACACGACGCCGACCGAGCAGCCCGGGGCGTCGTCGGCCCGCTGAGCCCTGCCGCTGCACCCGGCGCAGGACCGACGGCGCTCAGAGCGCCAGCCCGACCCCCAGCAGCACGCCGTACGCGAGCTCGAACAGCCCGGTCCCGGCGAGCACGGGCACGAGGAGCGGCCCGCGTGCCCCCGCGATCACCGGGACCGTGAGCAGCACCGCGGGCAGCAGGAGCAGCAGGACGGCGAGCGACCAGGGCGCCGCGAACGCGCACACGACCGCCAGCAGCAGCGGGAACCAGATCATCGCGACGTAGGCCCGGCGGGCACGGAAGTCGCCGAGCCGCACCGCGAGCGTCCGCTTGCCCGCGGCGACGTCGGTGGGGATGTCGCGGATGTTGTTCACCATGAGGATCGCGCACGCGAGCAGGCCCACCGCGACCGCGCCGACGGCCGACGGCCACGTCACGACGCCCGCCTGCGTGTACGTGGTGCCGAGCGTGGCCACGAGCCCGAAGAACACGAACACCCCGACCTCGCCGAGACCCCGGTAGCCGTAGGGGTTGCGCCCGCCCGTGTAGTACCAGCCCGCGAGGATCGCGAGGGCGCCGACGGCGACCAGCCACCAGTGGCCGGTCACCGCGCAGAGCACGAGCCCGAGCACGGCGGCGACGCCGAACGCGCCGAACGCCGCGGCGCGCACCTGACCGGGTCGCGCGGCGCCGGTCGCGGTGAGCCGCATGGGGCCGACGCGGTCGAGGTCGGTCCCCCGCACGCCGTCGGAGTAGTCGTTCGCGTAGTTCACGCCCACCTGGAGCGCGAGCGCGACGCCGAGGGCGAGCAGCGCGGGCCAGAAGGCGAAGCCGTCCACCTGGGCCGCGGCGCCGGACCCGACGATGACGGGCGTCGCGGCGGCGGGGAGGGTGCGCGGGCGCGCGCCCGCGACCCACTCGGTGGTGCTGGCCATGGTGCTCCGTCTCGGTCGTGCGGGTCGTGCAGGGTGGTGGGACCGCGGGCGGGCTCACCCAGGGGGGACCTGGAGGTGCCCGACGGCGAGCCGCGCCACCGCGGCGCGGTCCACCTTGCCGGGCCCGCGGCGCGGGAGCTCCCCGACGACGAGCACGCGACGCGGTGCCGCCGCACGCTCCAGCCTATCCGCGACGTGGTTCCGGACCGCCGCGAGGAGCGACGTCGGGGCGTCCGCGACGCCGCCGTCGGGGTGGGCGCCGTCGGCGGTCCACGGGGCGGGTGGACGCCCCGCCGTCGTGACGACCGCGACGACCTCCTGCCCCCACTCCGGGTGCGGCACGCCGACGACGCACGCCTCGCCCACGCCCTCGACCTCGGCGACGAGGGCCTCGACCGCGGCCGGGGCGACGTTGACGCCGCCCGAGACGACGACGTCGTCGGCCCGGCCGAGCACGGTGAGCGTCGGGTCGTCCGGAGGCCCGTCGAGCCGACCGAGGTCGCTCGTGCGGAACCAGCGCGTGCCGTCGTCGTCGGTCCGGAACGCGTGCCCGGTCGCGCCGGGGTCACCGAGGTAGCCGTCCGCGAGGACGGGCCCGGCGAGCTCGACGACGCCCGCGGCCCCTCCCGACGCGTCCGTCCCCTCCTGGCCCGCGCCGAGCCGCACGCGCACGCCCGCGAGCGGGACGCCGTCGTACACGCACCCGCCGCTCGTCTCCGTCATGCCGTAGGTCGTGACGACGCGCGCGCCCGCCGCCCGCGCGCGGCGCAGCAGGGTGGGAGGCGTCGCGGCACCGCCCAGCAGGACCGCGTCAAGGGCGCAGAGCGCGTCGAGGCCCGCCGTGCCGCCGTCGGAGCCCGCGTCGGCCGCGACGAGGAGGCGGTGGAGCTGCGTCGGGACGAGCGAGACGTACCGGCGCTCCGTGGGCGGGGTGCGGCCGACGAGCGCCGCGAAGCCGGCGGGGGTGAAGGGCTCGTCCGGTGGCGCGACGGTGAGGCCTCGCCCGGCCGCGTGGGCGCGGGCGACGACCTGGACGCCCGCCACGTGCGTCGGGGGGAGCGTGAGGAGCCAGTGGCCCGGGCCGCCCAGCCGGTCGTGCGTCGCCGCGCCCGAGGCCCGCAGCGCGGTCGCGGACAGCACGACCTCGCGCGGCGCGCCCGTCGAGCCCGACGTGCGCAGGACGAGCGCGGCGCCTGGTGGGACGTCGGCGCGCCCGGGACGGTCGAGCAGCGGGACGGGCGCCACCGGGGCGCCCTCGCCGTCCAGGGCGGCGCCGACCGCCGCGACCAGGGCGTCGAGATCGGCGGGGACGACGGCGCGGTTCACCGGATCAGCGTAGGCCGGGCCGTAGGGTGGCCCGGAGACGCACGTCCGTCGCAGGGGCTGCCCCAGGACCGGTCCTGGGCCGACGGGAAGGTCGAGGATGACGAGGACGGGACGAGGGGCCGGCACGCTCCGGGCGGGGCTGGTCGCCGCGCTCGCCGCGGCGACGGTCCTGCTCGCGGGGTGCGGCGGCGAGCCCGCCGCGCCCGTGACGGAGACGGTCGACGCCGACGTGTCCGCGGACAAGGGCACGCCGCCGGAACCGGACGTGCCGCTGGTGTGGCCGCTCACCGGGGTCGCGGCCGAGGAGGTCGCCGACCGGCCGGCGCTCGCGGTGAAGATCGAGAACGCGCCCCAGGCGCGTCCGCAGACGGGCCTCGAGCAGGCCGACGTCGTGTGGGAGGAGGTCGTCGAGGGCGGCATCACGCGCTTCGTCGCCGTCTACCACTCGCAGGTCCCCGAGCGCGTGGGACCCGTCCGGTCGGTCCGGCCCATGGACCCCGCGATCGTCGGGCCGCTGCACGGGATCCTCGCGTACACCGGTGGGCAGCAGCCGTTCATCGACGCCGTCGGTGCGGCGGGCACCCAGTCGGTCGTCATGGACGAGGGCGACGACGGGTTCACCACGACGCGCGCGCGCCGGGCGCCGCACAACGTGTACGGCAGCCCGGAGGAGTTCTGGGCCCAGGCCGACGGCGACCGCACGTCGCCCCCGCCCGCCCAGCTCGTCTTCGCCCGGGAGCCGGGGTCCGGCACGGCCACCGCGGCAGGCGCGTCCGCGGCGCGCCTCGACGTCCGGCTCACGCACGCGAGCCGCGCCGTGTGGGAGTGGAGCGCCGACGAGGGCCGGTACGTGCGCAGCGAGGGCGACACCCCGGCCGTGTCGTCGGACGAGGTGCGGCTCGCGGCCACGAACGTCGTGCTGCTCGCCGCGCCGATGGAGAACACCTCGTTCAAGGATCCCGCGGGGGTGCCCGTCCCGGAGACGAAGCTCGTCGGGACCGGCGAGGGGGTCGTCGCGAGCGGCGGCAAGCAGGTGGCGGTGTCCTGGTCCAAGGAGGCGGTCGACGCCCCGCTCGTGCTCACGGGGGCGGACGGCGCGCCCGTCGAGCTCGAGCCCGGGGCCTCGTGGATCGAGCTCGTGCCGGTCGGGTCGGGGAGCTGGGAGATCTCCTGACGGCTCGCTCGCCCGGCGGCGGGCTCCGGGTCCTCCCCACGGCGTACGACCGCTCCGCCCCGAGGGGGACCGGTGGACGTCCAGGTCGAGCCGCGGGGCCGACGCGCCGACGGGGTCCCGGGCGGCACCGTGGAGTCATGGCAACCGTCGTCCCGCACCCCGTCCACCCGTCCCAGCCCGGCACCCCCGGCGAGGGCGCCCCGCGCCCGACCGAGGGCCAGCTCCCGCCGTCCTACGCGCCGCGCACGCCGCGCGACGACGAGCCCGGCGTCGCCCGCTCGGCCGCGCCCGTCGCGATCTCGGTCGGGCTCCTGTTCGGCCTCGCCGTCGCCGCGGCGTTCGTCGGCCGCGGCCTCATCGAGATGCTGACGAGCTTCGTCGGCGGCTCCTGACCCGCGGGTCAGAACGCGTAGCCGAACCGGCCCCAGTCCGGGTCGCGTCGCTCGAGGAACGCGTCGCGACCCTCCACGGCCTCGTCCGTGAGGTAGGCCAGCCGCGTCGCCTCGCCCGCGAAGACCTGCTGGCCCATGAGCCCGTCGTCCGCGAGGTTGAACGCGAACTTGAGCATCCGGATCGCCTGCGGCGACTTCGTCGCGATCACGCGCGCGTACTCGATCGCGAGGGCCTCCAGGTCGGCGTGGTCCGCGACTTCGTTCACCGCGCCCCACTCGTACGCGTCCTGCGCCGAGTACTCCCGCGCGAGGAAGAAGATCTCCCGCGCCCGCTTCTGCCCCACCTGCCGCGCCAGGTACGCCGAGCCGTAGCCCCCGTCGAACGACCCGACGTTCGCGTCGGTCTGCTTGAACCGCGCGTGCTCGCGGCTCGCGATCGACAGGTCGGCGACGACGTGCAGCGAGTGCCCGCCTCCTGCGGCCCACCCGTTGACGACCGCGACCACGACCTTGGGCATCGTCCGGATCAGCCGCTGCACCTCGAGGATGTGCAGGCGCCCCGCACGCCCCGGGTCGACGGCGTCGCGCGTGTGCACCTCGCCGCCGCCGTCGGGCGCGGTCGTGTACTGGTAGCCCGAGCGCCCGCGGATCCGCTGGTCGCCCCCGGAGCAGAACGCCCACCCTCCGTCCTTGGGGGACGGGCCGTTGCCCGTGAGGAGCACCGTCCCGACGTCGGACGTCATGCGCGCGTGGTCGAGCACGCGGTACAGCTCGTCCACGGTGTGAGGGCGGAACGCGTTGCGCACCTCGGGCCGGTCGAACGCGACGCGCACGACGGGCAGGTCGCGCACGACGGCGCCGTCCGCGTCGCGCTCCACGCCCCGGTGGTAGGTGACGTCGGTCAGTCCCTCGAACCCGGCGACGTCGCGCCACGCGCCCGGGTCGAACGTCTCCGACACCTGGCGGGGGAGCGCGTGCGGGCGGGGGCCGTCGGCGGGGGCTGCGGGGGTGGGGTCGGTGCTGGTCACGACCGTCACGGTAGCCGCTGCGGGGCGAGGCTCGCGCTCGGTGCGGGGGCCGGCTCCTCGGCGCGGCGTGCGGGCGCCGGCGCGTCGGGACGCCGCGACGTCGCCGCGAGGCCGAGGACGAGCCCGGCCCCGACGACGAGGGTCCCGACGACGGAGCGGGCGTCGGGCGACTCGAACCCGAGGGCGACCGAGGCCCCGAGCGCCGCGACGGGCAGGAGGCCCGCGAACAGCCCGGCCCGCGCGGGGCCGATCGCGGCCAGCCCGGAGTACCAGAGGAGGAACGCCACGGCCGTGACGACGACGGCGAGGTACGCGAGCGCGGCGAGCTCGGCTGCGTCGGGCACGACGAGGAACGCCTGCCCCGTGACCTGCTGCCGGACGAGGCCGAGCAGCGCGAGCTGCGGGACGGCCAGGACGCACGCGTACGCGGAGACGCGCAGCGTACCGAGCGTCGGCAGGAGCGGCACGGCGAGCAGCGAGAAGCACACCTCGCACGCGAGCGCGCCGAGCGCGAGCGCGACGCCGACGGGGTCGCCGGAGCCGCCGCCCTCGACGACCACGACGCCGGCCGTCACCACCACCGCCGCGGCGAGGGTCCGGACCGCGACGCGG
>NZ_JBGNYC010000037.1:0-48833 GCF_051844275.1 Cellulosimicrobium sp. CpK407 | reverse complement strand
CCGACGGGCCGCGGGAGCGCGAACCGGGCGTGCACGGGCGCGGCCACGTGCACGAGCCCCGGGTCGGCGGACGGCAGCCCGAGGCGGGCGAGCACGTCCGTGTCGAGCGCGTCGAGCGTGCCGTGCCGCAGGGACCACGGCTCGTGCACGACCGGGAACCGCCACAGCCGTCCGGCCCGCACGCCGTACGCGTTCCAGCGCGCCGTGAGCCACCGCACGAGGCCCGACGACGCGTCGACCTCCTCGTGCGCGCGCACCTCGGCGCGGAACGTGGCGTCGCGCAGCAGCCCCGGGTGCTCGTGCGGGACGCGCAGGGGACCTCGGCCGGTCGAGCGGAACCGGTAGCGCACCGCGGAGGGCGGCCCGTTGCGGTCGCCGCCCGCGTGCACCGCCGCGTTCACCGCGGCGCGCGCCGGGTGGTACGGGACGCCGGCCACGCGCGTCGCGGCGACGAACGCGGGCGACGTGGCCCACAGGCCGAGGAACCACACGCCCTCGGTGCCCGCGCGGTCGCGCACGTACACGCGGACGTTGAGCTCGGGGAACGTCGACCACGCGCCGAGAGCGGGCAGGGGCGGGACCCGGACGCCCGCCATGACGAACGGGACCACGCCGAGCCACGTCGTCCCGTCGACCTCCTGCACGGAGAGGCCGGGTGGGAGCCAGCCCTGCACGACGGCCGGGTCGACGCGCCAGTGGAGGAACGTGAGCGCGTCCCAGCGCTGCACGTTCACGACGACCCGCGAGGCACTGGGCCGCGGGACTCCCGGCGCCGCGGGGTCGGGTGCGGTCGGGAGCGGACGGTCGGTCACCGGGCGCCCGCCGTGTCGGACGCGAGGCGGAGGTCGTCGACGAACGCGGCGAACGCCGCCTCCCGCTCGGCCCGCTCACGCACGCGCAGCAGCGCGGACGGGTGCGTGGTGAGCACGACGCGCGGCGGGCGCTGCCGGGGCGGGCGGTCGCCGTCGGGCACACCCTGCGAGAGGGGCGACGCGGACTCGGCGCCCTCGACGTCGAGGTCGAGCACCCGGCCGCGCTCGGCGGTGACGCGCACCGGGCGCCCGAGCACGGCACGCCCCGCGGTCGCGCCCATCGCGACGACGACACGGGGCGCGACCGCGGCGACCTCGGCCGTGAGCCACGGGAGGCACGCCCGGACGTGCGCGACGTCCGGGCTCTTGTGCAGCCGGCGCTTCCCCCGCTCCTCGAACCGGAAGTGCTTCACGGCGTTCGTCAGGTAGACGGCGTCGGCGGACAGCCCGGCGGCGTCGAGCGCCTCGTCGAGGAGGCGCCCCGCCGGCCCGACGAACGGCTCGCCCTCGCGGTCCTCCCGGTCGCCCGGCTGCTCACCGACGAGCACCAGCCGGGCGCGCTCGGGTCCGCGCGAGAACACGACCTGCGTGGCGTCCGCCCACAGCTCGCACCCGTGGCAGTCCCGCGCTGCCCGGGCCAGGGCGTCGACGTCCCTCGCGGCACGCCCGCGCGGGAGCCACTCCTGCGCGCCCGGGCGCTCCGGAGCCGGTCGTCGGGGGCTCATGGGCCCACCGTGCAGCACCGCACGCCGACTCGCACCCGGCGCCCGCGGGACGCACGAGCCCGGCCCGGGACCAGGCCGGGCGGAGGTGGTCAGAGGACCTGGTAGAGCGCACCTTGGACGAGGCCGAGGACGACGCCCAGGAGCGCCGCCGCGCCGAGCGCCGTGCCGGCGGACGCGAGCGCCGTGCCGGGCAGCCGCCGCACGAGCGCGACCGCGCCGGTGACCGTCGCGGCCAGCGCGAGGACGCCCGTGCAGATGCCGTTGACGAGCTGGAGCACGCCGACCGACGACGGCGAGTAGCCCGACGACGAGAGCACGAACGGGAAGGCCAGCGTGACGACCGCACCCACCAGGACGGTCGCGACCCCCAGGACGAAGGCCACGACGGCGAGGGGCGAGCGTCGCGCGCCGGTGGCCGGTGCGGGCGAGCCGTAGGCGGACGGGGCGGGGGCGGACCAGGACTCGGGGCCGGGCCGGGGAGCGCTCATGCGCCCATCCTGCCGAACCTCGCGGTCCGGCGACGGGGACGTCCGCGGTCCGTGACCGCGGGCACCGGGATCACCGACGACCGGGGGCGCCCTGCGCGAGGTCCTCCGACTCCTCGGGCCGGTACACGCACACGTGCAGCGCCTGCGGTCGCACGCTGACGTCGAGCCGCTCCGCCGGCTCGATCACGTCGCCGTCGAGCTGGCGCGGCTGCGGCCGGTCGGAGACCACGGAGACCTCCCGGCCCCGCACGACCTCCCGGCTCGGCACCCGGCTCTTGCCCCGCACGACGCCCCACAGCAGCTGGACCCAGTGCTGGAGGTTGCGCGGCGCGATGATCGCGACCTCGAGCTGCCCGTTGTCCGGCTCCGCGTCCGGGAGCAGGTTGGTGCCGGCCTGGAGACGGCCCACGTTGCCGACGACGACCGTGCGCGCACGACGGCGCCGCGTCCGCCCGTCGACCGTCACCTCGACGTGCATCTCGTCGTCGGCGAGGTGCTTGAGCGCCGAGAAGACGTACGCGACCGACCCCGCCCGGGCCTTGAGCGCCGTCGGGGCGTCGCGCATCATCGCCGCGTCGAGCCCCATCCCCGCCATGATCGCGAACGTCTGCCCGTCCGCGACGCCGACGTCGATGGTCCGCCGGCCGCCCCGGAGGACGAGGCGCAGACCCTCCTCGGCGTCGGTGGGGACGCCGAGGTTCACCGCGAGGAGGTTCCCCGTGCCGCCCGGGAGGATCGCGAGCGCGGCGTCGGTCCCCGCCAGCCCCTCGACGACGGCCCGCACGGTCCCGTCCCCGCCGCTGACGAACACCACCTCCGCGCCGTCCTCGACGGCCTGGCGCGCCTGCCCCGTGCCCGGGTCCTCGGCCGTCGTCTCGAGCCACGCGGGCTCCGGCCACCCCGCCTCGGTGAGCCGCGCGACGATGAGGTCGCGCAGCGCGTCCAGGCCCTCCACACGGTTCGGGTTGACGATCACGGCCGAACGGCGCGGGGCGTCGTCGGGCTGCCGCGGGGAGGAGGGTGCGGGGCTGGTCGTCTCGTCGGTCGGCACGGACCGAGTATGTCCCGGCACCGCACCACCCGCCCGGCGTCGGACAGCGAAGCACCGGCCCCGGCACCGCGAGGGAGAACCCTGGTCGGGCTCTCCCTCGGCGGACCGCGGTTCTGCGTGATGCTCAGGCCGTGAGGATCTCCGTGCCGAGGGTCAGGCCCTCGGCCTCGGGGTCGCGGTCGACGCGCACCACGTCGCCGTCGCCGACGTCGCCCGAGAGCAGCAGCCGCGCGAGGCGGTCGCCGATCTCGCGCTGCACGAGGCGGCGCAGCGGGCGCGCCCCGTACGCGGGGTCGAAGCCCTCGAGCGCGAGCCACTCGCGCGCCGCCGTCGTGACGTCGAGCGTGATGCGCCGGTCGGCGAGGCGCTTCGCGAGGTGCGCGACGCTGATGTCGACGATCCGGCCGAGCTCGTCGAGCGTGAGCGGCTCGAACACGATCACGTCGTCGAGGCGGTTGAGGAACTCCGGCTTGAAGCTCGCCCGCACCGTGCTCATCACGGCCTCGCGCTTCGCGGCGTCGTCGAGCATCGGGTCGACGAGGAACTGCGAGCCGAGGTTCGACGTGAGCACGAGGATGACGTTGCGGAAGTCGACGGTGCGGCCCTGGCCGTCGGTGAGGCGGCCGTCGTCGAGCACCTGCAGCAGGATGTCGAAGACCTCCGGGTGCGCCTTCTCGACCTCGTCGAGCAGCACGACCGAGTAGGGGCGGCGCCGCACGGCCTCGGTGAGCTGGCCGCCCTCCTCGTACCCCACGTACCCCGGGGGCGCGCCGACGAGCCGGGCGACCGAGTGCTTCTCGGAGTACTCGGACATGTCGATGCGCACCATGGCGCGCTCGTCGTCGAAGAGGAAGTCGGCGAGCGACTTCGCGAGCTCCGTCTTGCCGACCCCCGTCGGGCCGAGGAAGAGGAACGAGCCCGTGGGGCGGTCCGGGTCGGCGACGCCCGCACGCGAGCGCCGGACGGCGTCGGACACCGAGCGGACGGCGGCCTGCTGGCCGATGAGGCGCTCCCCGATGACCTCCTCCATGTGCAGGAGCTTCTCGCTCTCGCCCTGGAGCATGCGGCCCGCGGGGATGCCCGTCCACGCGGACACGACCTCCGCGATCTCGTCCGCGCCGACCTTGTCGGCGATCATCGGGGCGGCCTCGGGCCCGGACGCCGCGAACGCGTCGTCCGCCTGCTCCTCGGCCTCGGCCGCGTCGAGCTCGCGCTGGAGCTGCGGGATCTCGCCGTACTGGAGCCGGCCCGCGGTCTCGAGGTCGCCCTCGCGGATCGCGCGCTCGACCTGGACGCGCAGCTCGTCGAGCTTGGCGCGCAGGTCGCCCACGCGGTTGTGGCCCGCCTTCTCGGCCTCCCAGCGCGCGGTGAGCGCGGCGAGCTCCTCGCGCCGGTCGGCGAGGTCGGCGCGCAGCTTCTCGAGCCGCTCGAGCGACGCGGGGTCGGTCGACTCGGACAGCACGACCTCCTCCATCTCCAGGCGCGTGACCGCGCGCTGCAGCTCGTCGATCTCGATCGGCGAGGAGTCGAGCTCCATGCGCAGGCGCGACGCCGCCTCGTCGACGAGGTCGATCGCCTTGTCCGGGAGCTGGCGCCCGGTGATGTACCGGTCGGAGAGCGACGCCGCGGCGACGAGCGCCGAGTCGGCGATCGTCACCTTGTGGTGCGCCTCGTACCGCTCCTTGAGGCCGCGCAGGATCGCGACGGTGTCCTCGACCGAGGGCTCGCCGACGAACACCTGCTGGAACCGGCGCTCCAGGGCCGGGTCCTTCTCGATGTACTCGCGGTACTCGTCGAGCGTGGTCGCGCCCACGAGGCGCAGCTCGCCGCGCGCGAGCATGGGCTTGAGCATGTTGCCCGCGTCCATGGCGCCCTCGCCGCCCGCGCCCGCCCCGACGACCGTGTGCAGCTCGTCGATGAACGTGACGACCTCGCCGTCGGAGGACCGGATCTCCTCCAGGACGGCCTTGAGCCGCTCCTCGAACTCGCCGCGGTACTTCGCGCCCGCGACCATGCTCGCGAGGTCGAGGGACACGAGGCGCTTGCCCTGGAGCGACGTCGGGACGTCACCCGCGACGATGCGCTGGGCGAGGCCCTCGACGACGGCGGTCTTGCCGACGCCGGGCTCGCCGATGAGCACCGGGTTGTTCTTGGTGCGGCGGCTGAGCACCTGCACGACGCGCCGGATCTCGGAGTCGCGCCCGATGACGGGGTCGAGCTTGCCCTCGGCGGCGGCGGCGGTGAGGTCGGTGCCGTACTGCTCCAGCGCCTTGTAGGTGCCCTCGGGGTTGGGGCTCGTCACGCGCGCGCTCCCGCGCACCGCGGGCAGCGCCGACCGCAGCGCGTCGGCGGTCGCGCCGGCCTGCTGCAGGATCGTCGCGGCCTGCGAGGATCCCGCGGCGATGCCGAGCAGCAGGTGCTCGGTGGAGACGTACTCGTCGCCGAGCGCCTGCGCCTCCTTCGCGGCGTTGTCGAGCGCGGTCGACGTGGCGCGCGACGGCGTCGGCTGCGCGACGGCGGACCCGCTCGCCGTGGGCAGCGCGACGAGCGCGGCCCGGACCTTCTGCCCGACGGCCTGCTTGTCCGCGCCGACGGCGTCCAGGAGCCCGACGGCGACCCCGCCCTCCTGCGCGAGCAGCGCGGCGAGGAGGTGCGTGGGCTCGAGCTGCGGGTTGCCGGCGGCCGACGCGGTCTGGATCGCCTCGCCGATCGCCTGCTGCGACATCGTGGTGAACTTCGTTTCCATAGGTGCTCCGGTGTGGTGCTCGAAAAGATGGTCTGACCAGTGGAACGACTCCAAAGTTGAGTGTATTCCGCTCAACTTCGATCGTCAGCCTCGCGCCCGACCTCCCGGTGGTCCGTCGTCCGACGTGGATGAACTCTCGGCCGCATTCCGTCTCAAATCGGCATCGTCCCTCGCCTCGGGCGACGATCCGCGACATGCTGGGCCGGTGAACTCCTCACCCTTGCGCAGACGACTCGGCCTCGGCGCCCTCTTCGCCACCCTCGCACTGTTCCTCGCGGGGTGCATGAGGATGGACATGGCCATCACCCTCAACGAGGACGACACGTTCGACGGCAGCGTCGTGATGGCGTTCTCCGACGAGATGGCCCAGTCCCTGGACATGGACCCGCAGGAGATGTGGGACCAGATGGGCTCCGAGATGGAGTCCGACCTGCCCGAGGGCGCGACGCAGGAGCCGTACGCGCAGGACGGCTACACCGGCACCAGGATCACGTACGCCGACCAGCCCATCTCCCAGCTCGACACCGGCGCCACCGACTCCATCTCCGTGACGCGCGAGGGCGACGAGTACGTCGTGAGCGGCTCGATGGACATGACGGGCGAGGAGTTCAACCCCGAGACCGGCGACGAGATGACGCGGCAGATGATGGACAGCCTCGACATCAAGGTCGCCATCACGTTCCCCGGCGAGGTCTCCGAGTCCAACGGCACCGTCGACGGCAACACCGTGACCTGGACGCCGGTCGTCGGCGAGGTCAACGAGATGACGGCGCGCGGCTCGGCCGTCGCGGGCGGCGCGGCCGGCACGGGCGACGAGGGCTCCGAGGAGGCCACCGACGACTCCGACGGCGCCACTGCGCCCGACGGCGGGGAGAGCGCGGGCGACTCCTCGGACTCGGGCTCCCTGGCCTGGCTGTGGTTCGTGATCGGCGGCGTCGTGCTGCTCGGCATCATCGGCCTGGTGCTCTGGCTGGTGCTCCGCTCCAAGCCGGGCACGCAGGACGGCCAGGCGGCCGGCTTCCAGCAGGGCGGCTACCCGGGTCAGCCGGGCGCGTACCCCGCGGCCGGTCAGCCCGGTCAGTACCCCGGCCAGCCCCAGGGCCAGTACCCGGGCCAGCAGGGCTACCCCGGCCAGCAGGGTCAGTACCCGGGACAGCAGCCGGGTGCCTACCCGGGCCAGGCGGGTCAGCAGCCGGGCGCCTACCCCGGGCAGCCGGGGGCACCGCAGGGCTACGGGGCGCAGCCCCCGGCCCCGGGCCCGTACGGCGCCCAGCCGCCGGCCCCGCCGCAGCCGCAGGGGGGCTACCCGGGCGCGGCTCCGTACGCCCCTCCCGGCGCGCCGCACCCGCAGTCGTCGCCGACGACGCCGCTCCCCGCCCAGCCGCCCGTCCCGCCGGGGGCGACGCAGCCGCTGCCGCCGTACCAGCAGCCCGCGCCGACCCAGCCCCTCCCGCCGCAGCCCGGTGCCCCGGGCCCGAACGGCCCGGCGAGCCCCGCCGGCCCGGACGACGAGATCGACGACGCGACGCGCCTGCGCCCGCCGCCCGAGTGACGGATGCGCGTCCGACGGCGCGTGGTCGGTGACCAGCCGTCGGTGACCAGCGGTTGCTGACCACCCGCTGGCCCCCGTCGCCGGTCCGCCCGCAGCACCACCCTTGACGGCCCGCCCCGAGACCGGGGCGGGCCGTCGTGCGTCCCCGAGCCTCGTCCCCACCACCCGACGGCATTTTGTTTATCGGTATTGCCTTTTAGGGACGGGGCGGGATACCGTCGCTCGAAGCCGCCGGGCACCTGGATGCCCGACGGTCGGGGGGCGTACCGGTTCACTCAACGAGGAGTCACCATGAAGCATCACGCCTGGCGTCTGGCCACCGGCCTCACCGCTGCAGCGAGCGCTCTCGCGGTCGGGGTCGCCGCGGTCCCGGCGAGCGCGGCCGACGACGAGTACAAGGTCCTCGTCGTCGGCGAGACTCTCGGCTTCCGTCACTCGCACATCGACGAGACGACCGAGGCGGTCATCGCCATCGGCGAGGAGCGCGGGTTCACGGTCGACGTGTGGGACTCGCGGCAGCCCGAGCTGACGCTCGACTCGACGCCGTTCACGAGCGCCGAGGACCTCTCGCAGTACGCGACGATCCTCTTCGCCTCGCCGGTCGACGGCACCAACAACCAGGACCCTGCTCGTCCCCGGCTGCTGAACGACTCGGAGCTCGCGGCCCTGCAGGGCTACATCCGCGACGGCGGCGGGTACGTCGGCCTGCACGCCGCGACCGACACCATGCACGCGGTGCCGTGGTACAGCGAGCTCAGCGGCGGGTCGGCGCGGTTCAAGAGCCACCCGGCCCAGCAGACGGCCACGATGCGGGTCGAGAGCCCCGGTCACCCGTCGACCGAGATGCTCCCCGCGGAGTGGACGAGGTTCGACGAGTGGTACAACTTCACCAGCAACCCGCGGGAGGACGTGCACGTCCTCATCACGCTGGACGAGTCGACCTACAACCCCGGCCGCGACGCCATGGGCGACGACCACCCCCTGGCCTGGTGCCAGAACTTCGAGGGCGGACGGTCCTGGTACGAGGGCGCCGGCCACGTCGACTCCTCCTACTCGGACCCGCTGTTCCTCGCGCACCTCGCCGGGGGCATCGAGTGGACTGCCGGCAAGGTGAGCGGCGGCGGTGACTGCGTCACCTTCAAGGAGGTCGACGGCATCGTGACGTCGCTCTCGACCGGCTCGAACCGCGCGGAGAAGCTCTCCGCCGGCGTGCGCGACTACCTCGACCGGGCCGAGGCGGCCGCCGACGCGGGCGCGCACGCGGACGCGATCCACATCCTCAAGCAGGCCCAGGGGAAGGCGCACGGTCTCCAGGACGAGACCCTCGTCGCGAAGATCGGCGACCTGATCGAGTGGCAGCAGACGCTCGTCTTCTGACCTCGGGAGCCCACCTCCGGCCGAAGCGGCCACGCCTTCCGGGCGTGGCCGCTTCGGCGTCTTCCGGCGAGCGCGTGCGTACCGGCGAGTCAGGACTCGACGGTGACCTCGACGACGTCGCCCACGGCGTCGAACCGCACCGCGGGCCAGTACCCGTCGAGGAAGTGCTCGCCGCACGAGTCCGCGAGGTGCACGACCGTGCCCCCGTCGTCGCGCCGCTGGACGAGATCGACCACGAGGTCGTCGGCTGCCTCCGCCAGCTCCTGGGCGGTCGGCTCGTCCTCGCTGAACCGGCGGACGACGGCCTCGACCGCGCGGCGTGCGAGGCGCGGGCTGAGCGCGTCGTCCCACAGGGGCTCGGCGGGGACGTAGGCGAGCGCCTCGGCGCCGACCCCGGGGTCGACCTCGGCGAGCGTCGCCGGGTTCCACGAGGGGTCGCGGTCCTTGTCGACGAGCTGCGCGCGGACGCCCTCGACGAGGTCGGGCTGCGTGTCGACGAACCAGGAGACGAGGCCGTACTCCTGCTCCAGCGCCGCGCGCAGGTCGGGGAGGTCGCGCGCGCTGCGCACGGCCGCGAGCGCCACGGTGACCGCGGTCGGGGAGAGCCGCTCGAGCTCGTCGGCCTCGGCGCCGGACTGCTCGTCCCCGTCCTGGGCTGCGGCGCGCAGGCGGGCCAGGATCTCGGGCACGGTGTCCGCCGAGTACGCGGCCTCGACCGCCGCCTGTCGGGTGACGAGTCGCGAGACCGGCGCCGGCAGGGCGTGGCGACGCACGACCTCCCGCACGTCCTCGACGTCGAGCGGGTCGACCCCCGCGCTCGCGAGCGCGGCGAGGTCGGCGGCGAGCACGGGCAGCCGCTCGCTCGGCACGTAGTGGTCGGCGAGCCCGACGAAGATCGCGTCGGCGGCGTCCATCGTCACGGCACCGAGCGCGAGCATCTCCCCCAGCCGCCCGGGCGCGCGCGCCAGGAGCCAGGACCCGCCGACGTCGGGCGTGAAGCCGATCCGCGTCTCCGGCATCGCGACGCGCGACCGCTCGGTGACGACGCGCACCGGGGCGTGCGCGCCGAGGCCGACCCCGCCGCCCATGGTGATGCCGTCCATGATCGTCACGACGGGCACGGGCAGCTCCGCGAGCGCCGCGTCCACCGCGTACTCGCGCCGGAAGTAGCGGCGTGCCTCGGCCTGCTTGCCGGCCACGATCGACGCGTGGAGCGCGCGGACGTCGCCGCCCGCGCACAGGCCGCGGTCGCCGGCGCCGTCGAGCAGCACGACGCGCACGGTCGGGTCGACACGCCACTCCTCGAGCACGTCGGCGATCTCGCCGAGCATCGCGTCGCCGAGCGCGTTGAGCGCGCGGGGCCGGTCCAGGGTGAGGTGCCCGACGCCGTCGTCGACGCGGGCGATGATCTCGCTCGTCACGCGCGCCACGCTACCTCGCACCGCGAGGCGTCGGCGCGCCGCGGGTCCCGGCGCCCCGGGGCCGCCGACGCGTCTCGCACCGTCCCGTGCCAGCGCTCGACGGGCCCGGGGAGCGGTGGGACGCTGACAGGTCGGACGAGCCGGTGACGAGGAGGAGACGGTGGACGAGATGGCCGGGACGGGGACGGGGTGGCGCACGGACGTGCTGGGCGAGGACTGGGTCGCGCGGGACCTCGACCTGCCGGACGGCGCGGTGGCGACGCTCGTCCGCAGGGCCGACGGCGCACGTCCGGCCGCCCCGTCCGCCGCGCCGGGCAGGGGGTCCGCCGCGGGCGAGGAGCCGCCGTCGGGCGCGGGTGAGCGTCCCGCGGTGCTGTACGTCCACGGGTTCATCGACTACTTCTTCCAGACGCACGTCGCCGAGGCGGTCGAGGCGCGCGGGTACCGGTTCTACGCGCTCGACCTGCGCGGCTACGGGCGCTCGATCGGGCGCGGCTCGGGCGCCCCGTCCCGGCCCGACGACGATCCCAACTTCGTCACGGACCTCGCCGTCTACGCCCGCGACCTGGACGCCGCCGCGCGCGCGATCCGCGCGGAGGGGCACGAGCGGCTCGTCGTGCTGGGCCACTCGACGGGCGGGCTCGTCGCGAGCCTGTGGGCCGACGCGCGCCCGGGCCGGCTCGCGGCGCTCGTGCTCAACAGCCCGTGGTTCGACCTCAACAAGCCGTGGGTGTTCCGGGGCCCGGTGACGTGGGTGGTCGACGCGGTCGGCCGGGTCGCGCCGCGGCTGGTGGTGGGCGGCCTGGACCCGCACTGGGCCGAGGCCCTGCACGCGAGCACGGGTGGCGAGTGGGACTTCGACCTGGCCTGGAAGCCGATCGAGGGCTTCCCGGTCCGTGCGGGGTTCCTGCGCGCGGTGCGGCGCGGGCACGCGCGCGTGGCGCGCGGTCTGCACGTCGACTGCCCCGTCCTCGTGCTGGCGTCCGCGCGCAGCGGCCCGGCGTCGGGCTGGCACGACGCCCTGCTCACGACCGACAGCGTGCTCGACGTCGGTCAGATCACGTCGCGCGCGGAGCGGCTGGGCGACGACGTCACGGTCGTCACGGTCGAGGGCGGCGCGCACGACCTCGCACTCTCCCCCGAGCCCGCGAGGTCGACCTACCTGCGCGAGGTGCTCGACTGGCTCGACGCCCGCGTCTGACGGGTCCCGCCGACGCCTCCGGCTGCCGAGCCCGGGCTGGCTCCCCACGACCCGACCCTCCTGAGGAGAGACCCCGGGTTCGCGCCGGAGGGGCGGCACCGTCGTGTCCGAATACCGCTAGCCAGGCGTGGGTTCGTCGGGTGAGGATCGAGGCATGACCACGACCCTCGCGACTCCCCGTGCGGCGGCGGACCCCGTGTTCGCGGAGCGCTACCGCGCCATCGCGTCGCGCGACCGCCGGTTCGACGGGCAGTTCATCACGGCGGTGAGCAGCACGGGCATCTACTGCCGGCCGTCGTGCCCGGCACGGACGCCCAAGCCGGAGAACGTCACGTTCTACCTCACGTCCGCGGCCGCGCACGAGGCCGGCTACCGCGCGTGCAAGCGGTGCCTGCCGGAGGCCGTCCCCGGCACGCCGAGCTGGGACCTCGGGCACGACCTCTCCGCCCGCGCGATGCGCCTCGTCGCCGACGGGGTCGTGGACCGCGAGGGGGTCGACGGCCTCGCCGCGCGGCTCGGGTACTCGGCCCGGCACGTGCACCGCGTGCTCGTCGCGGAGCTGGGCGCCGGTCCCGTCGCGCTCGCCCGCGCGCTGCGCGCCCAGACCGCGCGCGCCCTGCTCACGGGCACCGACCTCCGACTCGCCGACGTCGCGTTCGCCGCGGGCTTCGGCAGCGTCCGGCAGTTCAACGACACGATCACCGAGGTCTTCGACACCACGCCCAGCGAGCTGCGCCGTCGGGCCCGGCCCGGCCGCCCGACCCCTCCGCGCGGCGACGCGGGCGTGCGCGTCCCCGACGACGCTCGTGCCGTCCGGGACGACGGCGGCGCCACCGCGGTGCTCGACCTCACGCTCCCCCTGCGCGAGCCCTTCGACGCGCGCGGCGTGTTCGCGTTCCTGGCGGCGCGCGCCGTCGACGGCGTCGAGGTCGCGGACCTCACCGGACCCCTCCTGTCGTACGCGCGCACGCTCGCGCTGCCGCACGGGCCGGGCGCATTCCGCGCGACGTACGGCCCGCCGCCGGGGCGCACCCGCGGCGCGGCGCGGTTCCACGTCGAGCTCGAGCTCACGTCCGTGGCCGACCTGCCCGCGGCGATCGCCCGGGTCCGCCGCCTGTTCGACCTCGACGCCGACCCCGCGGCCGTGGACGCCGCCCTCGCCACCGACCCGGCGCTCGCCGCGTCGGTGCGCGCCGTGCCCGGCATCCGCGTCCCAGGCGCGGTGGACGCGACGGAGATCCTCGTCCGCGCGCTCGTGGGACAACAGATCTCCGTCGCCGCCGCGCGCACGCACCTGTCGCGGCTCGCCGTCGCGCTCGGCACGCCGTTCGCGTCCCGGTTCGGGCCGACCCGCCTCTTCCCGACGCCGGCGCAGCTCGCCGAAGGAGGAGCCGACCACGTGCGCGGGCCGGCGCGGCGCACGGCCGCGATCCTCGGCGTCGCCCGGGCCCTCGCGGACGGCGCGCTCGCGCTGTCCCCCGCCGACGACCCGGCGGCCCAGCGCGCGGCGCTCGAGGCGATGCCCGGCGTCGGCCCGTGGACGTCCGGGTACGTCGCGATGCGCGTCCTGCACGACCCCGACGTCCTGCTCGACGGCGACCTCGCCCTCCGCGCGGGCGCCGCGGCGCTCGGTCTGCCCGACGAGCGTCGCGCGCTCGCCGCGCACGCCGAGCGCTGGGCGCCGTGGCGCTCGTACGCCGCGATGCACCTGTGGCGCGCCGCGACCTCCCGACCCTCGTCCGACCCCACGAAGGAGACCCCGTGACCACCGCACCCACCGCCCCCGCGACCTCGGCGACCGCCGTGACGACGACCGTCGAGACGCCCGACGGCCCGTTCACCGTCGTCGTCGACCCCGACGGCACGGTCCTCGCCTCCGGCTGGACGGCCGAGCCCGCGGCGCTCGTCGCGCTCGTCCACCCCGACCTGCGCCCCGCGGACGTCTCGACCGTGCCCGACGACGCGCCCGCCGTCGTCCCGGCCGTCGCCGCGGTCCGCGCGTACTACGCGGGCGACGTGCACGCGATCGACGCCGTCCCCGTGCGCCAGGTCTCGGGCCCGTACCGTGCGCACGCGTGGGACGTGCTGCGCACGGTCGAGCCGGGCGACCCCGTCACCTACACCCGGTACGCGGAGCTGTCGGGGCGGCCCGCCGCCGTGCGCGCCGCCGCGGGCGCGTGCGCGATGAACGCCGCCGCGCTGTTCGTCCCGTGCCACCGCGTGCTCCGCACGGACGGCAGCCTCGGCGGGTTCCGCTACGGCCTCGAGGTCAAGCGCAGCCTGCTCGACCGCGAGGCCCGCGCGGCCGGGGCGCCGTCGCTCCTCTGAGCACCCCCTGAGCCGAACCCGGGGTCGCTCCCCAGCTCGGCGTCGAACTGGGGAGAAACCCCGGGTTCGGCACCGTCAGGGTCAGGTGATCGACGGCTCCTCGGGGGCCGAGACGGTGAAGACCGCGCCCGCGATGAGGGGCACGGACGTCACGCGGCGCTCGAGGTCGTCGAGGCGGCGCGCGACCGTCGTCTCGGTCTCGTCGCCACGGAGGTCGACGCTCGCCACGAGGTAGAGCGCGCGCGGGCCCACGTACTCGAGCCGCAGGTAGGTCACGCGCTCGACCTCCGGCAGGTCCCGGATGCCCTGCAGGACGGCGGCCCGCGTCGCGGGCAGCGCGGCCTCGCCGACGAGGAAGCGGCGGTTGCGGTCGATGAGCACGACCGACACCACCGCGAGCACGAGGCCGACGACGATCGACCCGATCGCGTCCGGGACGGGAGAGCCGGTGAGCTGGTGCGCGAGCACCCCGCCGAACGCGACGACGAGGCCGACCAGCGCGGCGGCGTCCTCCGCGTACACGGCCCGCAGCGTGGGGTCGGAGGTCACGAGCACGTGGTGCAACGTGTCCCGGTCGGCGGCCCGCGCCTCGTCGCGCGCCTGGCGCCGGGCGCGGAGGAACGACACGCCCTCCAGGACGAACGCGAGCGCCAGCACCGCGTAGGCGACGACGAAGTCGTCCGCGGGCTCGGGGTGCACGAGCTCCTGGATGCCGTGCGTGATCGAGACCCCCGCACCGACGGCGAACAGCCCGATCGCCGCGAACATCGACCACACGTACGCCTCGCGGCCGAACCCGAGCGGGTGCTCGGCGTCGGCGGGGCGCCGCGAGCGCTTGTCGGCGACGAGCAGGAAGACCTCGTTGCCGGTGTCCGCCCACGAGTGCACGGCCTCGGCGAGCATCGACGCCGACCCGGTGATCGTCGCGGCGACGGTCTTGGCGCCCGCGACGAGCGCGTTCGCGAGGAACGCGACGACGACGGTGACGGTGCTCTCTCCGCCGTCCTCCGGCCGGGCGACCCGCGGGTTGCGCGACTCCGGCTGCGGCGGGGCGGGCGTGGGGGCGTCGGCCATGCAGCCGGTCTACCAGCCGCGCCCGCGGCCCGCGCGCGGAGCAGCGGCCGACCGTCGAGCGCTCCGGCCGTCGGCCGCAGGTCCGGACGAGCGCGTCAGCGCTCCGAGGTGTCGGCCCCGGCAGCGGGCCCGACGTCCTCGTGCTCGCCCGAGTCCTCGCGCTCGGCCGCGTCCTGGTCGCGCGTGAGCTCGTCCACGACGAGCAGGTCCGTGCGCACCTTGCCGGTCCGGTACCCGGCGCGACCGACCATGTGCGCCGCGACCGGCGACGTGAGGAGCTGGAAGATCACGACGAGGAACAGCGTCGCGACGGCGCCCCACGAGCGCAGCCGCAGGCTCAGGCCCGCGAGCACGAGGATGAGCCCCAGGACCTGCGGCTTCGTCGCGGCGTGCATGCGCGCGAGCAGGTCGGGGAAGCGGACGACGCCGACCCCCGCGGCGAACGCGAGGAACGCGCCGCTCAGCAGGAAGACGGCCGAGACGACGTCGGCCAGGGTGTCCCAGAAGCTGGTCGCCGGGTCCATCAGCGCACCTCCCCCTCGGGCGCGCCGCCGTGGTGCTCGGGGTCCACGGCGGAGTCGCGGTCGGCCTCCTCGGCCTCGCGGCGCGCGGCGTCCTCCGCGGCGACCTCGTCGGCCGTGCGGATGCGGCCCTCGTCCTCGGGCTCGACGGACGCGAAGCGCGCGATCGTCACCGAGCCCACGAACCCGACGAGGGACAGCACGACGAGGATCGGGATGGTGTCCGTGCGCCGCGAGAACGCGGCCTCGAGCGCGATCGCGCCGACGAGAGTCGTCGTGAAGACGTCGAGCGCGATGGTGCGGTCGAGCATCGACGGGCCGCGCTCGGCGCGCACGATCGCGAGGCTCGCGCCGACCGCGAGGAGCGCGGCGGACGCGATCACGACGACGAGGTAGACGGTGTCGCTCATGCCTCGGCCACCTCTCGCTCCGACGGTTCGCTGTACAGGCCGGCGGCGCGCAGCTCGTCGTTGGACGCGAGCGCGTGCAGCACGCGGGCCTCCAGGGCGAGCGTGTCCTGGCGGACCTTCTCCACCCCGCCCGCCGTCTCGACGTCGAGCACGTGCAGGTAGAGCATCCCCGTGAGCCGGTGCGCCTCGACGACGATGGAGCCGGGCACGAGCGAGGAGAGCTCGGCCGTGATCGTCAGGTAGATGTCCGACGGGTTGCGCAGCCGCACGCCCACGACGGCGCCGCGGGGCGTGTGGCCGGGCGTGAGGGCGAGCAGGCTCACCTGGAACGAGGCGACGACGAGGTCGGCGACGAAGCGCCCGACGAGCACGGCGAACGGCCATGGCCGGAGCTTCCCGCGCGCCGCGATCGACGGCAGCGGGAAGAACGTGATGACGGCGAAGCCGAGGATCACGCCCGCGAGGACGTTGCCCCACGACAGGTCGCCCCAGAGCATGACCCAGACGAGCGTCAGCCACAGGATCGTGCGCCACTGCGTGGTGACGCGCGCGAACCAGCCGGAGGCGAGCGCGCGACGGCGGCGGTGCAGGCTCATCCGTCCCCACCCCCGGTCGTCGTGGCGGGCTCCGTGCCGTCCGACTCGCCCGTCGCGACCTCGTTCGACTCGCCCTGCCCGCGGTCGGAGTCGCCCGGGAACACCGCGTCGACGTACGTGTGGCCGTCGAGGAGCGTCGTGGCCGCGCGCTCGGTGTACGAGTAGAGCGGGCCGGCCACCACGGTGAGCGCGAGGCCGAACGCGACGAGCGCCGTCGCCGGCCCGACCATGCCGCGCGGGAGGCGCGCGTCCGCGGGGATCTCCACGGGCGCCGTCTGCCAGAACGCCTTGTTCCACGCCTTGACGATCGCGTACAGCGTGAGGAGCGACGTGACGACCGACCCGACGACGAGCGCCCACGTGAGCGGGGTGCCCTGCGCGACGCCCTCCTCCAGCAGGCCCACCTTGCCGAGGAAGCCGGACAGCGGCGGGATCCCGGCGAGGTTCATCGCGGGGATGAAGAACAGGATCGCGAGCCCCGGCGCGAGCTTGGCGAGGCCGCCGAGCCGGTCGAGCGAGGTCGACCCGCCGCGGCGTTCCACGAGGCCCACCACGAGGAACAGCGTCGTCTGGACGGTGATGTGGTGCACGACGTAGAAGATGGCGGCCGCCATGCCCGGCTCGGACGCGAGCGCGATGCCGAAGATCATGTAGCCGATGTGGCTCACGAGCGTGAACGACAGGAGTCGCTTGATGTCGTTCTGCGCGACGGCGCCGAGGATCCCGACGACCATCGTGAGCAGCGCGAGCCACATGAGCACGTCGTCGACCACGCTGTCCTCGGGGAACAGCAGCGTCTGCGTGCGGATGATCGCGTAGACGCCGACCTTGGTGAGCAGGCCGGCGAACACCGCCGTGACGGGCGCGGGCGCGGTCGGGTACGAGTCGGGCAGCCACGCGGACAGCGGGAAGATCGCCGCCTTGATGCCGAACGCGAGCAGCAGCAGGAGCTGGATCGTGAGCGCCATACCCGGGTCGATCTCCCCGTAGCGCTCGGAGAGCTGGGCGAGGTTCACGGTGCCCGTCGCCGCGTAGGTCAGCGCGATCGCGACGAGGAACACGATGGACGACAGCAGCGCCACGACGACGTAGATCGACCCGGCGCGGATGCGCTCGCCCGTGCCGCCGAGCGTCAGGAGCACGTAGCTCGCGGCGAGGAAGATCTCGAACCCGACGTAGAGGTTGAACAGGTCGCCCGAGAGGAACGCGTTGAACACCCCCGCGGCGAGCACCATGAACGTCGGGTGGTAGATCGCGACCGGCGCCTCCTCGTCGCCGTCCGCCACGCCCTGCGCGAGCGAGTACAGCAGGACGCACAGCATGACGAAGCTCGAGACCACGAGCATGAGCGACGAGAGCCGGTCCGCGACGAGGTCGATCCCGACCGGGGCGGCCCAGCCGCCGACGTCGACGACGATCGGTCCGGAGTCGGCCGCGACGAGCAGCCCCACCGACGCCGCGAGGACGAGCGCGAGCGCGGCGACCGTGATGAGCCGCTGGGCGCGCGGGTGGCGCCACAGCGCGAGCGCGGCGCCCGCCGCGACGAGCGGGAGGACGACGGGCAGCGGGACGAGCGCCGCGGCGGTGAGGCTCATCGCGGCTCCTTCCCGTCGTCGCTGCGGTCGTCAGGTCGTGGGTCGTCCGGGCGGTCGGGCCGGGCGGCGTCGTCGTCCGGCGCCACCGGGGACGACGGCGGTTCCTGCCCGTCGGTGATCCCGTCACCGTCGCCGTCGGTCTCGTCGCGGACCTCGGCGGCCTCGTCGTCCAGGCTCGCGCCGCTCTCCTCCGTGTCCGCGTCCTCGAACGCGGGGGCGTTGCGCGCGGCGTGCCGCGCGACGCGGCGGTCCTCGAGGTCGTCCTGCACCTCGTCGTGGCCGTGGAGCTGCCACGACCGGTACGCCATCGCGAGGACGAACGCCGTGATGCCGAGCGTGATGACGATCGCGGTGAGCACCATCGCCTGGACGAGCGGGTCGCTCATCTCGTCCTCGGGCGTCGTGCCGATGAGGGGCGCGCCCCCGGCGCGCCCGCCCGCGACGAGGAACAGCAGGTTCGCGCCGTTGCCCATGAGGATGAAGCCGAGCAGGACGCGCGTGAGGCTGCGCTCCAGCAGCAGGTAGACGCCCGCCGCGAAGAGCACGCCGATCGCGAGCACGAGGACGACGCTCGGGGTCATGTCGATGACGTTCATCGGCGGCCGCCCCCGATCGAGTCGGGCTCCATGGCCTCGAACGGCCCGGTGTCCTCGCCCGGCTCGCGCCCGGCGGCGGCGCGCTCGGCGTGCCGGTCGATCTCCGCCCCCAGGGTGCGCAGGATGTCGAGGACGAGGCCCACGACGACGAGGAACACGCCGACGTCGAAGAACAGCGACGTGACGAGGTGGATCTCCCCCACCAGCGGCAGCGCGATGTCGTACGCGTCGCTGCCGAGCACGTTGCCGGTGAGCAGGAACGCGACGAGCCCCACGCCCGCGGACAGGAACAGGCCCGTGCCGAGCAGCAGGCCCGGGTGGACCGGCGCCGCCTCGCCGAGCTCGTAGCGACCGCCCGCGAGGTAGCGCACGATGAGCGCGATCCCGACGACCAGCCCGGCCGCGAACCCGCCACCGGGCGCGTTGTGGCCGGAGAACAGCAGGAAGAGCGCGAAGACGATCATCGCGTGGAACAGCACGCGCGTGACGACCTCGAAGATCACCGAGCGTCTCTGGGGCGCGAGCGTGCGCCCCGCGCTGAGCCACACGAGCATGCGCGGCTGGTCCTTCTCGGTGACGCCGCGGCGGCGCAGCGCCGCGCCCGGGTCCGCGCTGCCCTCGCTCCAGACGCCCGAGCCGGACGCCGTCGTCGCGGGCTTCGCGCCCGAGGCGCGCAGGATCTCCCCGCTGCGCGTGCGCAGGAACACCAGCGACGCGACACCCGTGGCCGCGGCCAGCAGGACGGAGATCTCGCCCATCGTGTCCCACGCGCGGATGTCGACGAGCGTCACGTTGACGATGTTCTTGCCGTGCCCGAACTCGTACGCCTCGGCCGGGAAGTCGACGGAGATCGGCGTCGCGACCCGCGCGAGCGGCGCCACGACCGCGAAGCCCATCATGACGACGGCGACGGCCAGGCCGATGCCCAGGCGCACCCAGCGGCTCGCGGCGAGCGGCCGGTTGGAGAAGTACGCGGGCAGGCGGCGCAGCACGAGCACCATGACGACGAGCGTGATCGTCTCGACGAGGACCTGCGTGAGCGCGAGGTCGGGCGCGCCGTGCAGGAGGAAGAGGACGGCGTTGCCGTACCCCGCGATGCCGACGAGGATCACGGCCTTGAGGCGGCGGCGCGAGCGCGCCGCGAGCACCGACGCGACGCAGATCGCGGCGACCGCGACGAGCTGCGCGGGGCGGTCCCACGCCTTGAGCTGCTCGGGCCACGCCGTCTGCGCGACCATGACGACCCCCGGCCCCAGCACGAGGACCACGAGGATCGCGCCGAGGTAGAACGGCAGCGAGCCACGCTGGGTGACCGCGGTGACGTCCGCCGCGAGGTCGTCGAGCTTGCGCATGACCTTGCGGTACGTGACGTCGGCCTCCGGGCCGGTCCACAGCGACGCCTGGAAGCGCTCGACGCGCGCCCGCTGCCAGAACAGCACGACGCCGACCGCGAGGACGAGGACGGTGAGCGCGAGCGCGGGGGTGAAGCCCGCCCACAGGACGAGGTGCCCGGGCTCGCCCACGGGATACGTGTCCGCGTAGGGCGCGAGGAGGTCCTCACCGAAGTGGGGAACGAGCGCCGTCGCGAGGCCCAGGACGGCGAGCACGACGGCCGGGCTCACGAGCAGGAACGGCTGGCGATGGATCCGCGCGGGGTCGATCGGCGGCTCGTCCGCCGCGACGGCGGGGCCGCGCGCGGCGAGCGCGCGCAGGTTCACGTGCTCGTTGGCCCGCGCCGGGGGCGTGCCGAGGTGCGGCTTGGACGCGAACGCGCCCCACCAGAACCGGATCCCGTAGGCGACCGTGAACATCGACCCGACGACGACGGCCCACAGGACCACCGTGTCGACCCAGACGGGCCCCGAGCCGTGCAGGAGCGACTCGAGCGCCGCCTCCTTCGCGACGTAGCCCGCGAACGGCGGGAGCCCGATCATCGAGGCGGTCGCGAGCCCGCCCGCGACCGCCGTCCACGGGAGAGCCTTGCCCACGCCCGTGAGGCGACGCAGGTCGCGCGTCCCGGTCGCGGCGTCGACGACGCCGACCACGAGGAACAACGACGCCTTGAACATCGCGTGCGCACCGATCATCGCGAGACCGGCGAGCGCTGCCCCGCGCGTCCCGAGGCCGACGAGCAGGATGATGAGGCCGAGCTGGCTCACCGTGCCGAACGCGAGCACGAGCTTGAGGTCGTACTGGCGCAGCG
Source organism: Cellulosimicrobium sp. CpK407 (assembly GCF_051844275.1). Lineage (NCBI taxonomy): Bacteria > Bacillati > Actinomycetota > Actinomycetes > Micrococcales > Promicromonosporaceae > Cellulosimicrobium > Cellulosimicrobium sp. CpK407. The sequence continues at coordinate 28,137 of NZ_JBGNYC010000037.1, read as the reverse complement.
CGCGGTAGCCGCCCACGAGCAGGGTGCCCGCGCCGAGCGCGATGACCATCGACCGCCACACGGTCGTGTCGGAGTAGGCGGGCGCGAACCGCGCGACGAGGTAGACGCCGGCCTTGACCATCGCGGCCGCGTGCAGGTAGGCGCTCACCGGGGTCGGCGCGGCCATCGCCGCGGGCAGCCAGAAGTGCAGGGGGATCAGCGCGGACTTGCTCGCCGCGCCCACCAGGAGGCACACGATCGCGGCCGTCACCGCGCCGCCCGTGGGCGGGTCGGCGATGATCTCCGACATCCGGAAGGTCCCGCCCTGGACCCCGAGGATCACGACGCCCACGAGCATCGCCAGACCGCCGGCCGTCGTCACGACGATCGCCTGCATCGCGGCGCGCCGGCTCGCCTTGCGATCGGCGTAGTGCCCGATGAGGAGGTAGGAGAAGACGGTCGTGAGCTCCCAGAAGACGAACAGGAGCAGCATGTCGTCCGCGGTGACGAGCCCGACCATGGCCCCGGCGAACGCCGTGAGGACGCCGCCGAACCGCCGCAGGCCCTGCGCGGTGGGCGAGAAGTAGGCCGAGCAGTAGACGAGGACGAGAGCGCCGACGCCGCCGACGAGCAGCAGCATGAGCCACGACAGCGTGTCCATGCGGAACGCGAGCTCGAGACCCAGGCCCGGCACCCACTCGACGACCTGGGTGGGGTGCTCCCCCGCCATCACGCGCTCGGTCCAGGCGAGCGCGTAGACGGCCGCCGACGCCGGCGCGAGCGCCATGACGAGGAACGCCCGACGGCCGAGGAACGAGACGAGTGCGGGCGCGCCCAGTGCCATCACGAGATGAGCAACGAGCACGTAGAGCACGGGCCGCTCCGTCCGGGTCGGGGGCGGGGTGGGCAGGCAGAACCGGGGGACTTGCTGGACTTGTCATCGTCGCACCCGCGGAAGGGAGTCGCAGGGCACGACAGTTCACGGCGACGGCGATGCCGTGCCGCGAATCATTTTACCGACTCCTCAGCCCTCCACCGGCCCCGCAGCCCGGACCGTGACCGATTCCTCAGTCTCCCGTCACAGATCCTCGGGGTCCACGAGGAACTCCGCCTCGTCCGCGATCTCGCCCCCCACGGCGTCGTGCAGCGTCCGGGCGACCTGCGCGACGACCTCCGCCGCGCGCTTGCGCGCGACCTGGTGGTCGAGCGACGGCTGCTCCTGCTGGGACTCGACGAGGTCGCGCGGCTCCCACCGCACCCGGTAGCTCACGGCGCCGTCGGCCGTCCACGGCAGGCCGCGCAGCAGGAGCGGCAGGGCTTCCTCGCCGCCGACCTCCACCGCGACGAGCCCGTCCATGCCGAGGTCGACGATGAGGCCGTACCCGTCGAGGACCGCGCCGGTCGTCAGCGCCTTGATGTCGACGTCGTCGGCGGCCGCGTGGATCGCGCGCCGCAGCGCGGGGTCCATCTTCTCGCCCGGGTAGAGCGGCAGCTCCGCGATGCCCTTCGGCGGCCCCTCGTACGACTTCCCCTCGGTCGCGAGCCGCGTGCGGGGGTTGAGCCGTGCGACGAGCGCGAGCGCGGCGTTCGGGTCCAGCCAGACGTCCGAGTACAGCGTCATGTCGACCGCGACGCCCGGGTCCGGCGTGAGCACGACGCCCGGGGCGGCCGGGTTCCCGACGTCGGTCCGCACCGACCCGCCGAGGCGGCGCGCCGCCGCGACGAGGAACGCCACGACCCGCTCCTCCTCCCGCACCGGCAGCCCGCCGGGGAACGCGCGCCCGACGCCGTCGCGGTCCCCGCCCCCCGGGTAGGGGACGTCGCCGCGCTCGCGCGGGCACACGACGTCGAACACGAGCGTCGTGCCCGGCGGCAGGCCGGAGCCGGGGCCCGCGTACGGGCCCGTGACCGTCGTGTGGCGCGACGTGCGCAGCACGCCCGGCGCCCCGGGGGCGGCCGTGCGGGCGGGCGGCACGAGCGGCTCGGTGCCCTCCGGCGCGACGTCCCAGCGCGCGCCCGCGAACCGCGAGAGCGCGAGCGTCTCGACCTCGTCCACGACGACGTCGGCCGGGAGCCCGAGCAGGTGCCGCGCCTGGTACGACTGCGCGGCGCCGGGCCCGTCGGGGTGCGGCAGCGGCGGGAGCGGGCTCATGCGGTGCGGTCCTCCGGTCCTCGGGTCCTGCGGGGTCGAACGGCGTCCGACGCGGCGTGCCGCGCTCAGACGTCGGTGCGGTGGAAGCTCTGCCACGAGCGGGAGGCCGTCGGGCCGCGCTGGCCCTGGTAGCGGGAGCCGTAGACGCTCGAGCCGTACGGGTTCTCGGCGGGCGACGACAGGCGGAAGAAGCAGAGCTGCCCGATCTTCATGCCCGGCCACAGCGTGATCGGCAGCGTCGCGACGTTGCTCAGCTCGAGCGTCACGTGCCCGGAGAAGCCCGGGTCGATGAAGCCGGCCGTGGAGTGCGTGAGGAGGCCGAGCCGACCGAGGCTCGACTTGCCCTCGAGGCGCGCGGCGACGTCGTCGGGCAGGGTCACCGTCTCGAACGTCGACCCGAGGACGAACTCCCCCGGGTGCAGCACGAACGGCTCCGCCGGGTCGACCTCGACCAGGCGCGTGAGGTCCGGCTGGTCCTGCGACGGGTCGATGAACGGGTACTTGTGGTTGTCGAACAGCCGGAAGAACCGGTCGAGTCGCACGTCGATGCTCGACGGCTGGAGCATCGACGGGTCGTACGGCTCGAGCTGGACGCGCCCGGCGTCGAGCTCGGCCCGGATGTCGCGGTCGGAGAGCAGCACGGCCCCACGCTAGCCGACGCCGGCGCCCGCCAGGACCGGTCGCCGAACCCTGGATCGCTCCCCGGGAACGCGTCGCCGTGGGGAACGGTCCAGGGTTCGGCGCGGCGTCAGGCGCGCAGCGGGCGGCCCGTCGAGTCGACCGAGTAGTAGCCCGTCTTCGAGGTCAGGTAGAGGATGCCCTCGACGAGGCCCCAGATCGCGATGACCGGCGCGGCGAAGCCGAACGACAGCACCGACACGAGCAGCATCGTCAGGCCGATGCCCGTGTAGCCGAGGTAGAACCGGTGGATGCCGAGGCTCCCGACGAGGATCCCGAGCAGGCCCGCGGCGAGCCGGGACTTGGCCTGGGGGTCGTACGCCGGGTCGAAGCCGGGCTGCCCGTACGGGCCGGGCTGCCCGTACCCCGGCTGCTGGCCGTAGCCCTGCTGGGGGTAGCCCTGCTGGGGCGCCGCACCGTAGGCCGCGCCCTGCGGCTGGCCGTACGCGTCGCCGTAGCCGGGCTGCTGGTCGTGGCCCGGCGCTGCGCCCGACGGCGTCGCCCCGCCCCCGTAGACCGGGTCGCCCGGGGCCGGGGTCCCCTGCGCGGGGTCGGGCTGCTGCTGGTACGGGTTCTCGGACAAGGCTGCTCCTCGGGCGGCGCGCGGCACGTCGGCGCGGTACTGGGTCGTGGTGCGGTCGGGTTCTGGCATCACCGGCGACGTCCGCTATGATCGGGGCGCGCGCTGGTTCGCCGAGGATCCTCCCAGAGGGCCCGGGGCGGACGCCACCGGCGCCGCGCGGGTGTAGTTCAATGGTAGAACTTCAGCTTCCCAAGCTGACAGCGCGGGTTCGATTCCCGTCACCCGCTCAGCGCTCGAGAGCCCCGCACCGGTCCGGTGCGGGGCTCTTGTCGTCGTTGTCCGGCAGAGGACGGCGCCGAGCCCGGGGTTGCTCCCCACGGCGACGGTGACGTGGGGAACGACCCCGGGCTCGGCGGTCTGGGGGTGGGCGATCAGCCCAGGATGCTGCCGGCGGCCTTGGCCGATGCGGCGAGCGAGCCCGTCAGGGGCAGGTCCGGGAGGATCACGGCCTGGGCGGCGTGGTAGACGTCGGGCTTGCCGACCCACGTGACGCCGTCGGGGCGGTTGGACGTGTCGAGCTCGTGGTGCCACGAGCCGCGCTCGGGGTCGACGAGGAACCTGTCGATCCACGCCCACCACCCCGCGGCGGCCTCGGCGAAGCGCGACTCCCCCGTGACCCGGCCGAGCACGTCGGCCGCGGCGACGGCCTCGGCCGCGACCCAGTGGTAGCGGCGCGGCTCGACGGGTACCCCGGACCAGTCGACGGTGTACACGAACCCGCCGCCGTGCTCGCCGTCCCAGCCGTCGGCGACGGCGCGGTCGAACAGCGCGACCGCGGCCTCGGTGCGCGCACCGGGCGTGCCGGCCGCGACGTCGACCTGCAGGACGAGGCGCGACCACTCGAGCCCGTGCCCCGGCGTCGACCCGTACGGCTTGAACGGGTCGCGCGGGCGGTCGGCGTTGTAGTCCGGCAGCGGGTTCCAGTCCGCGTCGAAGTGCTCGGGGATGCGCCACTCGTTCTCGCTCGCCCAGCCGATCACGCGGTCCGCGATCGACGCGGCGCGGCCGAGCCACTCGGCGTCGCCCGTCGCGTCGTGGGCCGCGAGCAGCGCCTCGACCGCGTGCATGTTGGCGTTGACCCCGCGGTACGCGTCGAGCGTGGTCCAGTCGCGCGACCACTCGTCCGCGTGCATCCGGGGCCCGGGCTCCCAGAACCGCTCGTCGAGCACGGCGAGCGCCGCGTCGAGCAGCTCGCGCGCGCCCTCGCGGCCCGCGATCGTCCCCGACGCCGCGGCGAGCACCACGAACGCGTGCGCGTACGCGCTCTTGGTGCCGTCGACCGCCCCCTCCTCCGTCGCGGCGAAGTCGCCGGGACGGGGGCCCGGACCGCGCGAGGACACCCAGCCGCCGTACTCCGCGTCGACGAGCACGCCCCGCAGACCCCGCAGCGCCTTGTCCGCGAGCTCGCCGGCGCCGGGCACGCCCAGCAAGGACGAGAAGGCGTAGACGTGCGCCATGCGCGACGTGATCCACGTGTGCACCGGCCGCGCGAGGTCGGGGACGTCGTCGTCGTCGAGCCACTGCGCGGCGCCGTCCGACCGCAGCGAGGCCGCGCCGAAGTACAGGAGGTCGGCGAGCTGGTCGCGCCGCCATGCCGTGAGGTCGGCCGTGGGGTCGACCCGGGGGGCCGCTGCGGGCGAGGGCTGCTCGGACGGGTGCTCGGTCATGTCTCGGTCCTTCTCGTGCTGGGAACGTGGTGCCGCACCGGGCGCGGTGCCGGTACGGCGCGGTGCCCCGGGACGATCATCCCGGGGCACCGCCGGTGGTGCATGCTCACCGTGCGCCCCGGAGACCGGGGCGCACGGTGGGCTCAGGGGCTCAGCCGCAGGTCACGGCCGCGTAGTCCGCCGTGATCGACGCCGTCACCCCCTGGTCTCCTCGGGTCGCCTCGACGGTGACCGTGCCGGCCTCGACCGACGTCACCCGCGTCGCGAACGACTGGTAGGCGTTGGCCCCCGGCGCGACGGCCGCGAACTCCTTGGTGCCGAACGGCGTGACGAGGCGGATCGCGACGGGCGCGTCCTCGCCGTTCTCGGCGCGGACCGCGACGTACGCCTTGCCGGCGAGGCAGCGCGTGCTCACGGTGACGTCGATCGCGAGCTGCGGCTGGCCCTCGGTCACGGTCACGGGGACCTCGACCACCTGGCTGGTCCAGCCGTCGTCGACCACGACGTACGCGGTGTACGTCCCGGCCGCCGCGTAGGCGTGCGCCCCGGAGACGGAGCCGTCCGCCACGGTGCCGGCCGCGACGTCGGAGCCGTCGCCCCACGTGACCGCCGCGCGGAGCTCGGCGCCCTCGCGGCCGCCGGTCACCTGGGCGAGCACGGCGTCCGCGGACTGCCCGACGGCGAGGGTCACGCCGTCCGCGGCCGTCACCTCGAGCGCGGGGTGCTCGGCGAACGTGCCGTCGTGCGCGACCGCGACCACGTGGATCCGGCCGTCGCGCGCGAGCTCGCCCGGCTGGTCCGGGAGCGTGAGGCTCACGGCCCGCTTGCCCTCGGGGAGCGTGATCGGCGCCGTCGCGAAGAACGCGGCAGGGGTGCCGGTCTGCGGGCTGCCGCCGCGCAGGCGGTTGTCCGTGACCGCGACGGGGATGTTGCCGAACACCGGGTTGCGCGCCGCGCCCGACCAGTCGCCGAAGCTCAGGTCGATGGGCTGCGACGAGCCGTCGTCGAAGGTCAGCACGCCCTGGGCCTGCTGGTTCTTCTCCGTGCCGGTGCCGATCACCGAGAGCTGCTCGGCGTCCGCGGGGACCTCGAGCTCGATGGTCTGGCCGTCGCCCGTCGCGTTGTCCGGCTGGCCGGCGGGGACCGCCGGGACGTCGAACGCGAGGTCCGTGCCGGGCACCGTCGAGCGCTGGCCCTGGACGAAGCCCTTCGCCGCGAGCTGGGCCCGGTCGAAGAAGACGCCCTGGCCGTCGCACGACCCGACGGTCGTGCCGAGGTCGCCGATGCAGACGTTGTCGTACGCCGCGAGCAGCGAGCCCTCGCGCAGGAGGGAGACGGAGACGTACGAGGTGGTCGAGACGGGCTCGATCCCCTCGCCCGAGACCGTGACGGTCACGGGGTAGACGCCCGGGGCGGTCCACGAGTGCGCGGCGTTCACCGCGTACCCGCCGAACGCACCGGCCTGGAGCGAGCCCGCGACGGGCTCGGAGCCGTCGCCGAACGCGACCTGCACGTCGAGCGCCGACGCGTCGCCCTCGACCCCGGTGAGGGTCGCGAACGAGCCCGAGACCTCGCGCCCGGTGACCGTGTCGCGGTCGGGCGCGGCCGAGAGCGTCAGCTCCTCGGCCCCGGAGGCCTTCGGATCGGCGAGGAGCTCGACCTCGGCGAGCGACAGCGCGCCCGAGCCCGAGGCCGCGGTGACGGTCACGCGGTACTGCGCGAACGCCGTCGGCTCCGCGACCGTGAACGGCCGCGTCTGCAGCGCCCAGCGGAACTGCTCGCCGGAGCGCTCGTCGAGGGTCGTCCAGGTCTCGCCGTCGTCGGAGCCCTCGAGGGTCCACGCGGACGGCGCCGCCGTCCCGCTCGCCCCGGAGGTCAGCGTGTACGACTCGACCGTCGGCCGGATGCCGTTGCCCGCCCACGTGATCGACGGGGTGGTCGTGGCGAACGTCGTGCGCGTGCCGGACGTGTTGTCCGTCAGGGCCGCGGCGCTCGTCGCCGCGTCGCCGTCCGCGACGGTCGTCGTGCCGAGGCCCGACGTCGTCGCGTCCTGGACCGGCGCCGGGGGCTCGTCGCCCTCGGTGAGCGACGGCGGCGCGTCGTCCTCGCCCGTGCCCCAGTCGGACGGCTCCGGACCCATGACGAAGTCCAGCGTCGCGCCGCCCGAGAGGTCGGCCTGGGAGAGCGACGTCGAGGTGCGGGCCTCGCCGTCCACCGCGAGGGACTGCACGTAGACGTTGTCCACCGAGTTGTTCTCGGCGTTGACCACGAGGTCGCCGTCCGGCAGGTGCACGGTGGCCTTGTCGAAGAGCGGCGAGCCGACCGCGTACTCGTCGGAGCCGACCTGGAGCGGGTAGAAGCCGAGCGAGGCGAAGATCCACCACGACGACATCTCGCCGTTGTCCTCGTCGCCCGGGTAGCCCTGGCCGATCTCGCTGCCCACGAACAGGCGGCGGGTGACCTCACGGACCTTCTCCTGGGCCTTCGAGGGCGCGCCCGCGGCGTCGTACAGCCACGGGATGTGGTGCGACACCTGGTTGCTCATGCCCCACATGCCCATGCGCACGTCGCGCGCCTCGCGCTGCTCGTGGATGCCGCCGTTGCCGGCGCCCTTCTCCGGGGTGGAGAAGAACAGGTCGAGCTTGTCCTCCAGGCCCTGCTTGCCGCCGTAGAGGTTGGCGAGACCCTGCGGGTCCTGCGGCGCGTGGAACGCGAAGTTCCAGCCGCTCGTCTCGGTGTACCCGCCGCCCCAGGCCTCAGGGTTGTAGGTCTCCGGGTCGACGGCCCACGTGCCGTCCGCGTGCCGCGGCACGAAGAAGTCCACCTCGGGGTCGAACAGCTCGACGTAGTGCGTGGCGCGCTCGAGGAAGTACGAGGACTCCTCGCGCAGCGTCTCGCGACGCTCGTCCGGCGTGGCCGGGTCCTCCGCGAGGGCGGCGGCCATGTTGCCGATGCCGAAGTCGTTGATCAGGCCCTCCAGGCCCCACGACACGGACTCGTGCGTGGACTCCGGCGTGAACCCGAGGAACGGCGACGTCTGGAGGCCCTTGCGGCCCACGGCGTTGTTCGGCGGCGCGACGGACGCGTTGCGCAGCGCGGCGTCGTACGCCTCGAGCGCGGTGGCCGTCGGGAGCGAGCCCTTGAGGTACGCGTCCGCGAACGCGACGTCGGAGCTCGTGCCCGTCATGAGGTCGGCGTAGCCCGGCGAGGACCAGCGCGCGACCCAGCCGCCGTCGCGGTACTGCTGGACGAACCCGTCGACCAGCTCGCCCGCGAGCTCCGGGTAGAGGAGCGAGTACGCCGGCCAGGCCGTGCGGTACGTGTCCCAGAACCCGTTGTTCACGTAGATCTTGCCGTCGACGATCTTCGCGTTCGTCTGCGTGTCCGTCGCGGAGCCCGTGGTCGCGGAGACCGGGCTCGCGTACTTGTACACCGGCGCCTGCGCCGTGCCCGTGTTCTCGAACTGCGAGTTCGGGTACAGGTTGAGGCGGTAGAGGTTGGAGTACAGCGTGACGAGCTGGTCCTCGCTCGCGCCCTCGACCTCGATGACGCCCAGGCGGTCGTTCCACGCCTGCGCGGCGGCGGCCTTGACCTCCGTGAAGGTCTTGCCCGTCACCTCCAGGTCGAGGTTCTTGCGCGCCTGGTCGAGGCTGATGAAGGAGGTCGCGACGCGCAGCTCGACCGTCTTGTCGGACGACGTGTCGAACGTCGCGAAGCGCGCGTCCGCACGGTTGCCCGCCGCCGTCCCGACCGCCGTCGGACTACGGTCGAAGGTGCCGGCGACGAACATGCGCGTACGGCCCACGGACAGGCCCGAGCCGTTCTCGACCCACCCGGAGAGCGTCCCCGTGGCCTGGTCGTACGTGAGCTTGGACGAGCCGTCCACCTTGTCCACGAGCACGTGGCCCGTGGCGCCGGGGTAGCTGAACCGGAGCACCGCGCCGTGGTCGGTGGGCGTCGCCTCGATGGCGGACCCGTTGGTGAACGTGACCCCGTAGTAGTCCGGACGCGCCAGCTCGTCGGCGTGGTCGAACTCGAGACCGCGCGTCGAGAGCGTGGCGTCGGGCGTCCCGGACGCCGTCGACGGGAGGAACGTGAGCTGGTTGCGGTCGCCCATCCACGGGCTCGGCTCGTGCGAGACGCCGAATCCCTGGAGCACGGGCTTGTTGTTGGCGTTGTTGGCCTTGTGGTACTCGTACAGCCAGCTCTGCGAGGAGGCGTTGGTGTAGGGCACCCAGAAGTTGAAGCCGTTGGGCGTCGCCGTCGCCGGGATGTTGTTCCCGCGCGAGAAGCTGCCCGACGCGAGCGTGCCGCGACGGGTGTCGACGTAGTTGGCGAGGCTCGAGCCGTCGATGGTCGCCGGGTTCGCGGTGATCGCGACGTCGTCGAGCCAGCCCGCGAACTTGGTGCCCGCGTGGCCGCCCGGGTTGTCGTAGCCGAGCAGCACCTGGTCGACGGTCTTGCCCGCGGCGACGTCGCCGAGGTCGATCCGCACGGAGTTCCACTGGTCGGCGTAGAGGATCTTGCCCTCGCCCTGGGCCTGCGCCGTCGCGACCGTCTCGTGCGCGTCGCGCGCGCCGAGGTCGGACAGGTAGGTGCCGTCGGTGAACAGCACGTCCACCGCCGCGTACGTGGACGGGTACTGCAGGTCGTCGAGCAGCTCGGGGAAGATCGTGTAGCTCAGGCGCGTGTCCTCGCCCACGACGACGTCGACGTCGTCGTAGAGCACGTTGGTCGCGTAGGTCTCGCCGTCGGCGAGGTGCGAGCCGTCGTACCGCAGCGAGTGCAGGCCCGAGAACCCGACGCCCGCCTTGTTGGTGAAGCTCACGCGGGGCCCGGTGCCGACCTTGGTGTTCATGGGCGCGGCGGAGGGGCCCGCGCTCAGGTCGTCCGAGAGGTCCCACCCGGCGAGCTGGACGATGGAGTCGCCCGAGTTCGCGGTCACGTTGAGGCGCAGGTAGGTGTACGCCTCGGTGGGCTCGTCGAGCTCGAAGCTGCGCGTCTGCTGCCGGTTCGGGAAGTCCTCGTCGGTGCGCTGGTCGAGGGGGGTCCACGTGGAGCCGTCGTTCGAGCCCTCGATCGTCCAGGTCTTCGGGTCGCGGCCCGCGGCGTCGTCGCCCGAGGTCATCGAGTAGGCGACGAACGAGACCGGCTCCGTGAACTCGTACCGGACCCAGCCGGTCGAGGCGAACGCGAGCCACTTGGTGCCGGAGCTGCCGTCCGCGAGGTTCGCGGCGCCCTCGTTCGGCAGGTTCTGGGCGCTCGCCGTGACGGCCTTGAGCTTCCCGAGCACGCTGCCGGGGAGGCCGCTCGTGAACGACCCGACGTTCGCCTGCCAGGGCGCGCCGTCGCGCTCGGCCACCGCGGAGGCGAGCGCTGCGGGGTCTCCCGACTCGAAGGACGACGAGAAGTCCCCGGGCTCGGCGGCGGCGGGGGCCGCCGTGAGGACGCCGACGGGGACTGCGAGAGGGACGGTGAGGGCCGCGGCGAGCGCGAGGCCGAGGGGCCTCGCGCGGCCGCTCCTGGAGCGCGCGGCGTCCGCGCGTCCGGGCGGGAGGGGTCTGGTCATGCTCGCGATCTCCTTCGATCATCTGACAGCGCTGTCAGGCTGCAGGGGTGCCCCTGACAACGCGCAGGGGGGAAGCGTTGTCAGGGGCAGCCCGAACTTATGCGCGGGCGACGGTCTTTGTCAACGCGGCCGAGGCCGCCGGGACCGGACGGGACGCTGCCGTCGTGCCCGGCGCCGCGGGCCCGGGCTCCCGGGCGCCGCGGGCCTAGGCACCCGGGCCGGAGACCTCGCCCGTGCCCCGCACGACGAGGCGCGTGGGCACCACGACGAGGCGCGGGGCCAGCTCCGGGTTCTCGGCCCGTGACACCGCGAGCGACGCAGCCTGGCGCCCCATCTCGACGACGTCGTACCCCACGACCGTCACGTTCAGCAGGTCCGCGAGCTCGAAGTCGTCGAAGCCGACGAGCGCGACGTCCGCCGCGCCGCCCGCGGACACGCGGTCCCGCAGCGCGTGGAGCGCACCGACCGTGATCTTGTTGTTCGCCGTGACGAACGCCGTCGGGGGCTCCGGGAGGGCCAGGAGCTCCGCGACGAACGCGCGCGCGAGATCGGCGTCGTGGGCACCGTCCCGCACGTACCGCGACGGGTCCTCGACGCCCGCGCCGCGCAGCGTCGCGACGAACTCGTCGCGACGCTCCTGGAACGTCCACAGGCGGGAGACGTCTCCCACGAGGGCGATCCGCCGGTGCCCGTGCGCGAGCAGGTGCGTGACGGCGTCGCGCACCCCGCCGCGGTTGTCGATGACGACGGTGTCCGCGTCGACGCCCTGCGCGGGCCGGTCGATGAAGACGACGGGCAGGCCGTCGTCGAGCTCGCGGCGCAGCGACGAGTGGTCCGTCGACGTGGGCGTCACGACGAGCGCGCCGACGCGGCGCTCGACGAGCGCCTCCGTGAGCGAGCGCTCGCGCTCGGGCTCCTCGTCGGAGCTCGTCGTGATGAGCTGGAGCCCGTGGTGACGCAGCTCGCGCTCGATCCCGCTCGCGAGCGCGGAGTAGAACGGGTTCGCGAGGTCGCCGGTGACGAAGCCGACGAGCCGCGAGGAGCCACCGCGCGCCAGGTCGGCCGCCACCGCGTTGCGGCGGAAACCGAGCCGCTGCGCGGCCTCCTGCACCTTGGCCCGCGTCTGCGGCGCCACGTTGGGCTCGTCGTTGAGGACGCGCGACGCCGTCTTGAGGCTCACGCCGGCGACCTCCGCGACGGCCGCGAGGGTCGGCCGTCGGCCTCCGCGCCCTGCGTGCGGGCGTGCCGCCGTCTCCGTCGGGGTGCCCGTCACGGCACCCCGCGCCGTCGCCGCGCTCCCGCCCGGCGGGAGCGCGCCCGTGCTCTCCCCCTGCATCACCATCATCAGACCTCCCGTCGACCGCGGATGAGCATGTCGACGACGATAGCGAGCAGGAGCACCGCTCCGGTCACGATGTATCGCGTCGCCGTGTCGAGGTTGAGCAGCGTCAGACCGTTGGCGATCGACTGGATGACCAGCACGCCGAGCAGCGCGGACCATGCGCTCCCGCGTCCGCCGAACAGGCTCGTCCCGCCGATGACCGCCGCGGCGATCGCCGTGAGGTAGGTGTCGGCGGCGCCGGTGCCCTGGTTCGCGGCGGCGAGACGCCCGGCCGCGAGGATGCCGCCCAGTGCGGCGAACGTGGAGCAGGCGACGAAGCACGAGACGACGGTCCGCCGCACCGCGACGCCCGCGAGGAGCGCGGAGCGTCGGTTCCCACCGACGGCGCGCACCGACCGTCCCCAGCGCGTGCGGCGGAGCAGGACGTCCACCACCACGACGAGCGCGACGAACAGCACGACCGTGTAGCCGATCCCGCGCGCGGTCCCCAGGTACGCGACCGAGCCGACGAGGACCGCGGCGAGCACGGCGGTGCGGACCGCGATCCGGCCCAGGCCCGGGCTCGGCAGCTCCGCGCGCACGCGACGCAGGTGGTCGACGACGCGCAGCGCGGCGTATCCGACCACCACCACGACCACGAGGACCCAGGCGGCGGCCGGCGCGAGGAAGCCCTGCTGCACGGTGCGCACGAGCCAGGACTCGAACGGGATGTTGATCGAGCCCGAGGGACCGAGCACCCGCAGCTGCACGCCCGCGAGGACGAGCAGCCCGGCCAGGGTGAAGACGAACGACGCGAGCCCGAGGCGCGTGGACAGCATCCCGTACCCCAGGCCGACCACGACGCCCACGGCGAGCGCCGCGAGGATCGCGAGCCCGACGGGCCAGTCCAGGTTCACGGTCCCGACCGCCAGCACCGCCGCGGCGAGCCCGCTCACGGAGCCGACGGACAGGTCGATCTGACCGACCAGCAGCACGAGCACGACCCCGAGCGCGATGATCCCCGTGGGCGCGCTCTGGAGCGTGAGGTTGACGAGGTTCTCCGCCGAGAGGAACGCCGGGTTGATCGCGCCGAGCACGACCCAGATGAGCAGGAGCGCGCCGACGATCGGGAGCATGCCGAGGTGGGCGCCGCGCAGCTGCCGGACGACGCTCCCGGACAGCGCGCCGGTCGACGAGCGGTCGAGCGCCGCGCCCGAGGTGCGGCCGGGGACGCTCATCGGTGCACCGCCCCGGTGCCGCCGGAGCGCCGCTCGCGCGGCTCGCGCCCGGGGCCGGTCGGGGGCCGGGTGGCGCCCCCCGACCGCGCGGGCCGGACGGCGCCCGTCATCGCGGCGAGCAGGTCCTCGTAGGACGTGTCGCCCGCGAACTCGCCGTGCACGCGCCCGAGCCGCAGCACGACGATGCGGTCGGCGACGGCCTGCAGGTCGCCCGCCTGGTGGCTGATGAGCACGACGGCGTGGCCGCGCTCGCGCAGCTTCTCGATGAGGTTGAGCACCTCGGCCGTCTGCCGGACGCCGAGGGCCGCCGTCGGCTCGTCGAGGACGAGCACGCGCGGTGCGCCCAGCAGCGCCCGCGCGACGGCCACGACCTGCCGCTGCCCGCCGGACAGCGTGCGCACGGGCTGCCGCACGGACGGGACGGTCGCGGCGAGCTGGTCGAGCAGGCCCCAGGCCTCGCGCTCCATGGCGATCTCGTCGAGGAACGGGCCGCGCAGCGTCTCCTGCCCGAGGAACACGTTCTCGACGACGTCGAGGTCGTCGACGAGGGCGAGCTGCTGGAACACCGCCGCGATGCCGTGCGCGCGCGCCGCCGCGGGCGAGTCGAGGACGACGGGCGCGCCGTCGAGCAGGACCTCTCCCGCGTCGGGCCGGAACGCGCCCGCGACGACGCCCGCGAGGGTCGACTTGCCGGCGCCGTTGTCGCCCACGACGGCGAGCACCTCGTGCTCGTGCACGTCGACGTCCACGTCGACGAGCGCGCGGACGCCGCCGAAGTTCTTGGAGACGCCGCGCAGCGACAGGACGGGGGCGCTCACGGGGCGACCTCCAGGAGCCCCGCCTCGACGCACGCGTCGACGTAGTACGAGGTGCAGATCTCGTCGACGGTGTAGACCCCGCCGTCGACGATGACGCGCTGCACGTCGTCGATCCCGACCGCGCGCGGCGCGAGGAGGAGGCTCGGGACGCCGTCGATGACGGCGGTCGCGCGGGGGTCCTCGCCGCGGAGCACGCGCACGGCGAGCTCGGCCGCCGTGCGCGCCTGCTGGGCGGTCGCCTTGTACACGGTCATGTACTGGTCGCCGGACACGACGCGCTGGACCGCCGCGAGCTCGCCGTCCTGTCCCGTGGTCGGCGGGACGGGGTCGAGGCCGGCGGCCTTCATCGCCGCGATCGCGCCGCCCGCGATGCCGTCGCTCGCCGCGAACACGCCGTCGACGCGGCCGCTGTACTGCGTGAGCTGCCCCTCGACCCACTCGGTCGCCTTGTCGGGGCTCCAGTCGGGGGTGTCGTACTCGGCGAGCACGTCGATGTCCTCTCCCTCGAGCGCGCGGTGGGCGCCGGCGGCGAGCTCCGCGGCGTTCGGGTCGGTCGGCGAGCCCTGCACGAGCAGGACGCCCGGCCGCCGGCCCTGCGCCGGCGGGTCCTGCTCGGCGCGGTCGAGGACCGCGCCCACGAGCGCCTCCCCCATGAGGTACCCGATGAGCTCGTTGTCGAACGAGACGTAGTAGTTCGCACCCTCGACGAAGCGATCGTAGGCGATGACCGGCACCCCGAGCCGCTGTGCCTCCGCGACGATGCTCACCGCGGCGACCGCGTCGACCGCGTCGAGGACCAGCACGTCGGCACCGCGCGCGAGCATGGACTCGGCCTGCTGCTGCTGGTTCGCGGCGTCCTGGGCGGCGTTGGCGTACAGGACCTCGCACGTGGGGCAGCGGCGCTCGACGACGCCGACGAAGGTCGGGCGGTCGGTGGTCTCGTAGCGCGCGGTCTTCGCCTCGGGCAGCAGGAGCCCGATGGTCCCCTCCGACGGCCCGGTCGGCTCCTCGGGCGCGGCGCAGCCGGCGAGCGCGAGCAGTGCGACGACGACGGCCGCCAGGGCGCCGGTCACGGCGGTCCGGGCCCGACGGCGGGTCGGCCCCGTGCGCGCGGCGGTCGCCCCGGTCATGCGCTCACCCCCAGCGACCCGCTGACGCGTGCGAGGTCGAGCGCGACGGCGAGCGCCCCGCGCACCTCGGCGGCGGACCCGAGCTCGGACGCGACCACCTCGACGGGGCCGGCGGTGCTCGGCACGGTCCGCTGCTCGAGCGCCGTGCGCAGCGGCCCGAGCAGGGCCTCCCCCGCGTCGGCGAGCTGTCCCCCGACGACGACGATCTCGGGGTCGACCAGGTTGCACAGGTTGGCGGCCGCGACGCCGAGGTGCTGGCCGGCGTCGAACAGGACGCGGCGGCACCCGGGGTCGCCCTCCTGGGCGCGCGCGATGACGTCGCGCAGGGTGAGGGGGCCGCGGCTCTCGGAGAGCATGGACAGCAGCACCCCGGCACCGACGTACATCTCGAGACAGCCCCGGTTGCCGCACCGGCACACCGGGCCGTTCTCGTCGATGGTGACGTGGCCGATCTCGCCCGCGACGCCCGCGCGCCCGTGCACGACCCGCCCCCCGAGCACCAGCCCTCCGCCCACGCCGTGGGAGACCCGCAGGTACGCGACGGCGTCGTGCCCGACGGCGGCCCCGAACCGGGTCTCGGCGAGCGCGCCGAGGTTGGCGTCGTTGTCCACGGTCACGGGCGCGCCGAGCTCGGCCTCCAGCACCTCGGGCACCACGACGCCGTCCCAGCCGCGCATCATGCCGACCGTCGCGATGCGCCCCGCGCGCACGTCGACGGGCGCGGGCACGCCGACGCCGACGGCGAGGAGCTCGTCAGGTGCGGCGTCGACGGACGCGACCATCTCCTCGACGAGCAGGGCGGCGCGCTGCAGCCCGGTGTCCGCGCGGTGGTCGGGGGCCAGGGGCATGCGCTGGTCCGCGAGGACGCGCATGGACGCGTCGGCGAGCGCGACGCGCATGGACCGGGTGCCGAAGTGGACGCCGGCGACGAGCCCGAGGTTGCGCGCGAGCGTGACCTGGAGCGCGCGGCGGCCGCTGCGCGTGGACGGCGAGGTGTGCAGGACGCCCGCGCCGGTGAGCTCCTTGACGATGTTGGAGACGGTGGCCGGGGACAGGCCGGTGACGCCGGCCAGCTCGATCTGCGTGAGGGAGCCACGCTGCTGGACGGCGCTCACGATCCGAGCTCGGTTGGCCTCACGCAGTGAAGTCTGCGAGCCCGGGGTCACCCGGTCAGCGCGCACGCAGGTCAGAATACCGCCGGGGCACTCCCGTCCAGGTGGGACAGGCCGGGCGTGGACGCTGAGCCGATCTTCTGAACGAACTGGACAGCGCTGTCATCCTAGGCCAGACTCGACAGAACCGCTGGTTGCGTGCAGGACCTGACGCGAAGATCACGATTCGGCGACACTTGCGTTCATTTCTTGACATCAAGCCACACCGGGTCGTTGTATGGGCAGCGGGTTCGAGGGCGCGCCGGTGCGCCCGGCCGATGAGACGTGGTCGTCTCGCCGGTCCCCCACGACCGAAGAAGGCGTAGGGAAATCACGATGCGAATCGATCGCAGGACGAGCGCGACGGTGGCGACGGCCGCCCTCGTGGGTCTCGCACTCGCCGCGTGCAGCGGCGGTGGTTCCGGTGACGGGGGCACCGGGGACGGAGGCGCTTCGGGGGGCGGCGACGAGGTCGAGGTGTTCACCTGGTGGGCCGCGGGCTCCGAGAAGGCGGGTCTCGACGCGCTGGTCGGCGTGTTCAACGAGCAGCACCCCGACGTGGAGTTCATCAACGGCGCGGTCGCCGGCGGCGCCGGCTCGGCCGCGAAGGACCTCCTCCAGTCCCGCCTGCAGGCGCAGGACCCGCCGGACACGTTCCAGGCGCACGCCGGTGCCGAGCTGCAGGACTACATCGACGCCGCGCAGATCGAGGACGTCTCGTCGCTGTACGACGAGTTCGGCCTCAACGACGTCTTCCCGGCCGACCTCGTCGACCGCCTCAAGTCCGACGACGGCGCGATCTACTCGATCCCGTCGAACATCCACCGCGCGAACGTCGTGTGGGCCAACCCGACGGTCCTCGAGGCCAACGGCGTCGACCCGGCGGCGACCTACGCGGACCTGGACGCCTGGATGGCGGACCTCGACAAGCTCAAGGCCGCGGGCGTCACGCCGCTGTCGGTCGCGACGACCTGGACCCAGGTCAACCTGCTCGAGACCGTGCTCCTCGCGGACCTCGGCGCCGAGGGCTACAACGGCCTGTGGGACGGCTCGACCGACTGGGAGGGCGCCGAGGTCACGGCCGCCCTCGAGGACTTCGAGAAGCTCATGAGCTACACCAACACCGACCGCGACGGGCTCGACTGGCCCGAGGCGACCCAGATGGTGATCGACGGCAACGCCGCGTTCAACGTCATGGGCGACTGGGCCGTCGCGGCGTTCGAGGAGCAGGGCAAGACGCTCGGCACCGACTTCACCGCGTTCCCGGTCCCGGGCACGGACGGCGTGTTCGACTTCCTCGCCGACTCGTTCACCCTCCCGGTGGGTGCGCCGCACCCCGACGGCGCCAAGGCGTGGCTCGAGACCGTCGGCTCGCTCGAGGGCCAGGTCGCGTTCAACAAGGCCAAGGGCTCCATCCCGGCCCGCACCGACGCCGACCCGTCGGAGTTCTCGGAGTACCAGCAGACGGCGATCGAGTCGTTCGGCAACGACACGATCGTGTCCTCGCTGGCGCACGGCGCCGCCGCGCCGGTCGCGACGCTCAACGCGATCTCCGACGCGACGAGCAAGTTCACGTCCGGTGGGTCCGACCTCGCGACCTACCAGTCCGAGCTCGCTGCCGCCGCACAGGGCTGACACCGCTCCACCGGAGCCGCCGCGCGTCGTCGGGAACCTCCCGTCGGCGCGCGGCGGACCCGCGCGACCGGAACGCGTCCCCGGGACACCGGGCGCCCCCCCTGCGCCGCGTCCCACACCCACGACCGGGAAGACCCACCATGCTCAAGTCACTGCGACGAGCCGGCCCCGCGCTGCTGATGCTCGCCCCCTCGCTGATCCTCGTCGGCGTGTTCGTGTACGGACTCATCGGCGCGAACTTCCAGACCTCGATCACGGACAACCACACCGCTGCGCAGGCCACGGGACAGAAGCCGTCCGTGGTGGTCTGGTTCGAGAACTACGTCGACCTGCTCGGCAGCGAGGCGTTCCAGCACTCGCTGAAGAACCTCGTCCTCTACACGGTGGTGTTCCTCGCCGGCACGCTCGTCATGGGCTTCCTCTGGGCGTGGATGATGGACAAGCCCGTCAAGGGCGAGGGCCTGTTCCGCTCGGTCTACCTGTTCCCCTTCGCCGTGTCGTTCGTCGCCTCCGGCGTCGTGTGGCGCTGGCTCCTCAACTCGAACCAGGACGCGCAGGCGAGCGGGCTCAACCGGCTGTTCCAGATCATCGGGCTCGACTTCCTCCAGAACAACTGGTGGAACAACGTCACCTGGGGCATCACGGCCATCGCGATCCCGGCGATCTGGCAGCTCTCCGGCTACGTCATGGCGCTCTTCCTCGCCGGGTTCCGCGGCATCCCCGACGAGCTGCGCGAGGCCGCCCGCATGGACGGCGCCAGCGAGTGGAAGCTCTACCGCCACGTGCTCTTCCCGCAGCTCTCGCCGGTGGCGCTCTCCGCGCTCATCATCATCGGCCACATGTCGCTCAAGTCGTTCGACCTCATCATGTCGATCTCGAAGCCGGCGAACTACCAGACCAAGGTGCCGGCCGTCGACATGTACGTGTTCAAGTCGAGCTTCGACTACGCGAACGCCGCGGCGGTCGGCTCGATCCTGCTGATCATCGTGGCCGTCGTCATCGTGCCCTACCTGGTCCGCACCAACCGTCAGGAGAAGCGATGACCGACGTCGTAGCCACCTCGGTGCCGGCACCGGACACCGCCGGGCGCCCGATCGACCTGCACCGCACGGTGCCCAAGAACCGTTTCTCCGTGGGTCGCACCCTCAAGTACGCCGCGCTGATCTTCTTCGTGATCATCGTGCTCATCCCGGTCTACGTGCTCCTCGTGACGAGCTTCAAGGGCACCGGCGACGCGTCGCCCGCTCGCGCGTGGTCGCTGCCGCAGGTGTGGACCCTCGAGAACTGGCAGACGGCATGGACCGCGCTGTCCCCCGCGATCCTGCGCACGCTGCAGATGGTCGTGCCGTCGGCGATCATCGCGGCCTTCCTCGGCTCGCTCAACGGGTTCGTGCTCTCGCGCTGGTCCTTCAAGGGCTCGAACCTGGTCTTCACCCTGATCCTGTTCGGGATGTTCATCCCCTACCAGGCCGTGATGATCCCGCTCAACCAGCTCGTGCTGGACCTGGGCATCCCCAGCGGCGTGCCGTCGCTGATCCTGCTGCACGTCGTGTACGGCATCCCGATCACGACGCTCATCTTCCGCAACTACTACATGACCGTGCCGCACGAGCTCATCGAGGCCGCGCGCGTCGACGGCGCCGGGATGTTCCGGACGTACTGGTCGATCATCCTGCCGATCTCGATCCCCAGCTTCGTGGTCGTGCTCATCTGGCAGTTCACCTCGTCGTGGAACGACTTCCTCTTCGCGGTGTTCTTCTCCTCGAGCCAGAACGGCCCCGTCACGCTCGCGCTGAACAACCTCGCGAACGGCGCGCTGCTGCAGAACTACGGCGTGTCCATGGCCGGTGCGCTCTTCGCGTCCCTGCCGACACTGCTGGTCTACATCATCCTCGGCAAGTACTTCATCGGCGGACTCATGTCCGGCTCGGTGAAGGGCTGACCTCCGGTCGAGCCGAGCACGCGGGGGGCGGGCGGGACCTGGTCGTACCGGGTCCGGCCCGCCCCTCCGTCGTACCACCACCCACCGCACGACGACGGGCGCGCACCCCGCGACCGCCGCGCCGCGCGGCACCCGCGCACGACCGCAGGCTGCCGTCGGCCCCCAGGACGACGACGTCTCAAGGAGCCTCGTGTACCACCACATGCCGCACCATCCCACCCCGCCCCCGCCGACCGCACGACGCCGCCGCGCCCGTCTGCTCTCCGGCGCCGCCCTCACGCTCGCGCTCGTCGCGCCCGTCGGCGCCGCGGCTCCCGCGCTCGCCGCACCGGAGGCGTCCGCCTCCTCGTCGGCCGTCGAGCCGCTCGACGGGCACGAGGTCTCGTCGCCCGACGGCAGCCTCGACCTCACGGTCGGCGTCGTCGACGGGCGCCTCACCTACGACGTCGTGCGGGACGGCACGACGACGGTCGTCGGCTCCTCCGGTCTCGGCCTCGTGCTGCGCTCTCCCGACGTCGACCTCACCTCCGGGATGACCGTCGAGTCGGTCGAGCGCGACGAGATCGACGAGACGTGGACACCCGCGTGGGGCACGAGCTCGTCGGTGCGCAACCACGCGAACGAGCTCACCGTGCACGCGCGCCACTCCTCCGGCCTGGCGCTGGACGTCGTGGTCCGCGTGTTCGACGACGGCGTCGGGTTCCGCTACGTCCTGCCTCACCAGGACGCGCTCGCGAGCGGCCCGTTCGTCGTGACGGCCGAGCGGACCGAGTTCGCGCTCCCGGCGGACCTCACCGCGTACTTCATCCGCGCCGGCACGGACTGGAACGCGGACGAGAAGCACTACAGGACCGCGCCTGTCGGCGACGTGCCCGACGCGCAGACGCCGCTCACGCTCTCCCGCGGCGACGACCTGTTCCTCGCCGTCCACGAGGCCGACCTCACGGACTACGCGAGCATGACGCTCGTCCGCGGCGCGACCCCCGGGACCCTGGTGAGCGAGCTCGTCGCGCTCCCGGACGGCACCAAGGCGGTGCTCGACGCGCGCGAGAAGAACGTCGTGACGCCCTGGCGTACGGTGCAGGTGGGCCGCGCGGCGGGCGACCTCGCCGAGTCGCACCTGGTCCAGAACCTCAACCCGCCGTGCGCCGTGTGCGACGTCGACTCGGACGGCGACGGCACCGCCGACACGACCGACTGGATCGAGGCGGGGACGTACACCGGCGTGTGGTGGGAGCTCCAGCGCCGCGACACGACGTGGACCGCAGGTGCCAAGCACGGCGCCACGACCGCGCGGATCAAGGACTACATCGACCTCGCGGCCGACGCGGGGGCCCGGTACGTGCTCGCCGAGGGCTGGAACACCAACGCCGGGGGCTCCTGGACCAACCAGGACTTCACGACGCCGATGCCCGACGTCGACCTCGACGAGGTGCTGCGCTACGGCGCCGAGAAGGGCGTCGGGTTCGTCGCGCACAACGAGACGCGCGGCTACGTCGACTACTACGACCAGAACCTCGAGCGCATCTTCTCCCAGTACGAGGAGTGGGGGATCCACGCGATCAAGACCGGCTACGCGACCCGCTTCCAGCTCGGCGGCGTCAACCGCAGCCACTACGACCAGGAGGCCGTGAAGCACTACCAGCGCGTCGTCGAGGCGGCGGCGCGGCACGGCATCTCCGTCAACGCGCACGAGGCGATCAAGCCCACGGGCAAGGACCGCACCTGGCCCAACATGATGACGGGCGAGGGCGTCGCGGGCATGGAGCAGCAGAACTACATGGGCGCGAACGGCAACCCGCCGGAGCAGGCGACCATCCTGCCGTTCACGCGCTGGATCGGCGGCCCGGCCGACTACACGCCGGGCGTGCTCGACGTGCTGTGGGACCCGGCGAAGCTCAACACGCGGGTGCAGACGACCACCACCACCCAGCTCGCGCTCTACACGACCTTCTACAGCCCGCTCCAGATGCTCGCGGACACGCCCGAGAACTACGCGAAGCACCCCGAGGCGTTCGAGTACCTGCGCGGGATGCCGGCGACGTGGGACGAGTCGCGCGTGGACGCGCAGATCGGCGACCACGTGACGACCGCCCGCCGCAGCGGCGACACCTGGTACGTGGGCGTCGTGACCGACGAGGTCGACCGCACGCTCGACGTCCCGCTGGACATGCTCGACGACGGCGTCACGTACGTCGCGGAGGTCTGGGCCGACGCCCAGGACGCGAGCTGGAAGGGCAACCCCACGGCGGTCGAGGTCACGCGGTCCCTCGTGACCTCCGACGACGTCCTCAGCGCGTCGCTCGTCGGGGCGGGCGGGCAGGCGGTCCGGCTCCGGCCCGCCACCGCGGAGGACCTCGCGGAGCTCACGCCGTACGAGCGCGCCCGTCTGGACCTCGTGGGGACGCCGACCGCGACGTTCGACCCGGCGACCGGGTCGGTCCACGTCACGGCCCAGGTCGCGAACGCGGGCACCACGGTCGCGGAGGCGCACCTGGTCCTCGACGGCGAGACGGTCGCGGGCACGACCGCGCGGGTCGGCGGCGGACAGACGCGCGAGCTCGCGTTCACCCTCGACGCGGCCGACGTGTCCTACACGGAGCACAACGAGCTCGCCGTCGCCGGGGCGGACGGCGCGCCGGGCGAGCCCGCCCGGGCGGCGCTCCTGCCGTACCCGGACGGCGCCGCCCTGGAGGCCCTGGTGGCCGCCGCTCGCACGGACGGCGACCTCGACCCCGCGACGGCGGCGCTGCTGACGACGCGGGTCGGTGCGCTCGTCGCGGCGGCGGCCGACGCCGACCTGGGCGCCGCCCAGGTCGCCGCGCAGAGCGTGCGGACGGTCCTGCTCACGCGCTCGACCGAGCAGGTCGGGGGAGGCGCGCTCGCGACGCTCGACACCGCGGTGGCGCCGTGGCTCGGCGAGCGGGTCGGGCTGCCGCGCGTGCTCGCCGACCTGCACGCGGCCGAGGAGGCGGGAGAGCTCACCGCGGGCGACGCCGCCGCCGCGAGGGCACCGCTGGCCGCCGCGGTCCGTGCCGCGACGCGCGACGACGACGCCGCCGTGGGCAGGGCCCTCGACCGGGCGGCCGCCGCGCTCGCCGCCCTGCCCGCCGGTCCCGCGGCCGAGGCCCTGGGCGGTCTCGTCGCGGCCCAGCGCGAGGAGCTCGTGCTCGAGGCCGAGGCCGGGACGCTGAGCGGGGGCGCGATCACGACGACCGAGCACCCCGGCTACACGGGCACGGGCTTCGTCCGCACCCTCAGCCGCGAGGGGGCGGCCTTCGCCGTGGACGTCGCGGGCGTCGCGCCGGGGACCACCTACGAGGTGAGCTTCCGCTACGCCAACGGCATGGTCGTCGCCCCCCTCGACCGCCAGCTCTCGCTCACGGTCGACGGCGTCTCGTCCGGCCCCGTCCCGTTCCCGAACCTCGGGCAGGACGCCGAACGGTGGCGTCGCTGGGGCTTCACGGAGCCGGTGCGCGTGACCGTGGGCGAGGGGACGACGCGCGTCGGCCTGCGCTACGAACGCAGCGACACGGGCAACGTGAACGTCGACCACGTGCGGCTCGTCCCCGACCGTGGCGTCGTCGTCGGGTCGTCCGGCGGCGTCGTCGGCACCGCCGCCGACGTGCGCGTCGAGGCGCAGGCGCGGTGCCTGGCCGGCAAGGCCTACGTGGCCCTGCGCGCGCTCAACGGCGAGGACGTCCCGGTCGGGCTCACGCTCGGCCTGGCGACCGCGTTCGGCGAGCGCACGGTCGCCGACGTCGTGCCCGGCGCGTCCGGCTACCAGTCGTTCGCGACGCGGGCGCGGGCCGTCGAGGCGACGACCGCGGTGGTCACCGCGCACGGCGAGCTCGGCGGAGAGCCCGTGGACGCGCAGGTGTCGGTCGACGTGCCCGCCGTCGACTGCGGCTGAGCGGACCGCCCGGTCGGCCGTCACGGCGGCCGACCGGGCGAAGTCCGCGGCGCTCCCTTCACTCCCGGGAGAACCCCGCCTATACTCGCTGTCGACAGCGCTGTCAGGTGGCCTCGCGTCACCGCGTGCGACGTCGCACCACCCGAGAGGAACGCACCGCGTGAGCATCCCCCGCCCCGCCTGAGCAGCTCCCCCGACCCGCGCGGGGGCGCCGGTCGTCCGACCCTGGACCGGCGCTCCCCGCGCGCACCGCACCACCTCCCACCCGCCCGCACCCGTACCACCCGCCCGAGCACCAGCACCGTTGCCGCTCGACGACGCCCGGAGGCCCCATGACCCGCCCGCCCGCCCCACCGCCCGGACGGCGCGCACGCCGCCGCGCCACCGCCGCCGTCTCGCTCGCGACCGCCGGGGCCCTGCTGCTCACCCCCGCGGTCGCGCAGGGAGCGCCCTCGGCCGCCTCCCCCGCAGCCGTGACGGCAGAGGTCGACCCCACGCCCGCGTTCGGCGCGCCCGACGCGACCGCGGCCGACTACTACGGCGCGCTGCTGCGCCACACCCGCTGGGTCGAGACCGTCTGGGACGAGTCCGCCGGGGTGTACCAGCTCAAGGACTTCAACTTCGCCGTCGTGCTGGGCAACGCCGTGCTCCTGACCCACGGCGAGTACGACGCCGAGCTCGCGGGCATCTCCGAGGAGACGCTCCGCGCGCACACGCTCGCCACGATCCGGCACTACGCCGCGAGCAACCGGTTCGTCGACCCGGCGGGCACGTGGGGCAAGAAGCTGTTCTGGGACTCGACGTTCCAGTCCTACTTCCTCGCGGCCGGGACGCTGCTGTGGGACGAGCTCGACGCGACGACGCAGGCCAACCTCACGACGATCGCGACCGGCCAGTCCACGTACACCGCCGACCTCGACTTCGGCAAGGACCCCCTCTCCGGGTCGTGGACCGCCGACTGGCCGACGGGCAAGTTCGAGGGCGACACGGCGCAGGAGGAGGTCGGCGTCTACACGCAGGCGCTCGCCCCCGGCCTCGCCTGGGCCCCCGACGACCCCGACGCGGCGCGCTGGGCCGAGCAGCTCGGCGACTGGGGCCGCAACGCGGCGGGGCAGCCGACCGCCGACCGCAACAACCCGGCCGTCGTCGCGGGCAAGCCCGTGTCGACGAACACCATGCAGACCATCCACGACACGTACCTCGTGGAGAACCACGGGTCGTTCGGCCCGCACTACCAGTCCGACATCTGGCGGTCCGGCGGGCGCAACGCGATCCACTTCCTCCTGCGTGACGAGCCGCTGCCGGAGATCCTCACGCACCAGCCCAACTCGGCGGAGCTGTGGGAGTCGATCAAGCTCGTCATGTCCGACGCGGGCGAGCCGTTCATGCCGATGGTCGCCGACCGCGAGTACCTCTACGGCCGCGACGCCATCCCGATGGCGTTCCTCGGCCAGGTGCTGCGCGACCCCGACGCCGCGCGCGCCGAGGCGAACCTCGCGGCCGCGCTCGCGGACTACCAGTCCTACGCCCCGGTCTACCGCCTCGCGAAGTTCTCCGGCGAGCCCAAGTACGAGCCGGAGGCGCGCGCCGAGATCGCCATCTCCTACCTGCTGCACGTCGAGGCCGCCGAGTCCCCCGAGGGCCCGGTCGAGCCGACGCCGCAGGACGCGTTCTTCGAGCGCCTCGCCGGGGTGCGCGACTTCGGCGCCGGCCCCGGGCTGACGGTCCAGCAGTCCGCGGACGCCTGGGCCGCGGCGTCGAGCCGCAAGGGCTTCGTGAAGTTCCCCTGGGTCCCGTCGCACGACTCGTGGCTCTTCCACGTCTCGGGCTCGACCCCCTACCTCTACCCCAGCACCGGCGCGGCCGTCGACGAGCGGCACGTGACGACGTACACCGGGCCGCGAGACGGCTTCGAGGGCACGTCGTCGGTGTTCCGGATCGGGACGGGGTACGCCGGCCAGGTCACGCTCCCGACCGGGGCCGCGGTCTACGCGTCGACCGGCGCGGGCACCGAGGACGCGAGCCTGTCCGTCCGCAACCTCGACATGAACGGGTACTCCGGCCTCGACGGGTCGCGCACCTACACGACCGCCGAGGGCGAGACCACCGCGACGCTCCCGGTGACGCGCCCCGCCGACCCCGCGGACGCCAAGGCCGCGCGCGTGGACGACCTCACCTTCGTGCCCGTCACCGCGCGGTACGTGCGGCTCCTCGGACAGCAGGGCCACCCGCAGTACGGCTACTCGATGTTCGCGTTCCACGCGTACGGCGCGGACGAGGGGTCGGCGACCGACCTCGCGGCCGGCAAGGTCGCGACCGCGTCCAGCGAGGACGCCGCGAACGGCCGTACCGCGGCCCGCGTGACCGACGGCAACGCGTCGACCCGCTGGGCCGTCGCGGTCGGCGAGCGCACCCGCCCCGACTCGTGGATCCAGGTGGACCTCGGCGAGGAGACGACCGTGGGCGGCGTGCGGTTCGCGTGGGAGGCGAGCGCGGGAGCGCGGTACCTCGTCCAGACGTCGACCGACGGCCAGACCTGGACGACGGCCACGGCCTACGGCAAGGCCCCGGCGGACGTGAACGTCGCGCGCCTCGACACCGTCGACCTCACCCCGGAGGGCGCGGACGAGCCCGCGCCGGTCACGACGCGCTACGTCCGCATGCAGGGCGTGCGCGGGGACGCGGCGTACGGCTACTCGCTCTACCACCTGCGCGCGTTCTCCCCGACCGGCACGGACGTCGCGGCGGGCAAGCCGGCCACGGCGTCGAGCGCCAACGGCTCCAACCCCGCGAGCGCCGTCACCGACGGCTCGGCCACGACCCGCTGGGCCGTCGCGGTCGCGGACCGCACGAAGCCCGACTCATGGATCCAGGTCGACCTCGGCGCCCCGGCCGAGGTCAGCCAGGTCCAGCTCGGCTGGGAGGTCGCCGCGGGCCAGGAGTACCGCGTGCAGACGTCGCTCGACGGCCGGACCTGGCACGACGCCGCGTCGTTCCGGTACACCGGCGACCAGGTGCTCAGCAGCGACGGCGACTGGCTCAACGTCGAGGGCGAGGCCGGGTTCGTCGTGCGCGGCTCCGACGCGCCGGTGACGGTGTCGCGCGCGACCGACACGCGGCACGTCGTCCGGCTCACGGACGGCGCGACCGGCCCCCGGCTCGTGGAGATGGTCCCGGGCGACGCCGCGGCGACCGCCGCGCAGGCCGGGGCCCGCGTGCCCACGGCCGCCGACCCGGCGGTGCTCGTGAGCGCCGTCGACGGCTACGTCGTGGCGTTCAACCTCACGGGCGCGGACGTCGCCACGACGCTCACCGTCCCGCACGACGGCGGGGCCGTCCCCGTCTACGCGGGCACGCAGACGGTCGGCGCGGACGCCTCGACGCTCGACGTCACCGTCCCCGCGGGCGACGCGGTCGTCCTCGCACCCCGCGCGACGGTCGCCGCGCACGGCGGAGCGACCCCGGCCGGGGTCACCGTCGCCGTCGACGACGCCCGGTCGTTCCGCGTGAGCGGCGACGGGACGCCGGTCGAGCTCCGCCACGCCGAGACGGGAGCGACCCGCACGGTCGGGGCGACGCCGTCCGGCACGCGCGTCACCTTCCGGGACGCGACCCCGTTCCCGGTCGCCGACCACGCGCTGAGCACCCTCACGTTCCCCGCGTCGGTGCTGCCCGACGGCATGACGTCGCCGTCGCTCGCCGTCGACGGCGACGCCACCACGGCGTGGGTCCCCGGTCCGGACGGCCGCATGGTCACCGACCTGGGCGCACCGCGCGAGATCGGCACCGTCGTCGCCGCCTGGGAGCGGGGCGGGGCGCCGGAGTCGGTCGTGTCCGTGAGCGACGACGGCCTGACGTTCACCGACGTCGGCACCCTCGGCGCAGGGGACGTCCGCGGCACGCTCGCCGTCGACCGCACGGCGCGGTACGTCGCGCTGAGCACGTCGTGGCAGGACGGCGACCCGGGGCTCACCGCGCTGCGGGTGCTCGCGCCCGGCGCGGCGGACCCGACGTCTCCGGCAGCAGTCGCCGTCACCGCGACGGCCGAGGTCCGGTGCCTCGGCGGCAAGCCGTACGTCGCCGTGCGGGTCGTGAACGACGACGACGCGCGCCTCGACGTCGAGGTCGCCACGCCGTGGGGCTCGAAGAGCTTCCCCTCGGTGGCCCCCGGCAAGAACGCGTACCAGTCGTTCGCCGTCCGCGGCGACGCCACGGACGGTCCCGTGAGCGTCACGGCCGCGCCGTCGGACGACGCCGACGAGCGCGAGACCGTCGCGACGCCGGAGCACGGCCGACCGACCTGCGGCTGACCCCCGGCCGCCCGCGGCCGACCCCGGCCGACCTCGGCCGACCCACCCCGA
>NZ_JBGNYC010000036.1:0-50933 GCF_051844275.1 Cellulosimicrobium sp. CpK407 | reverse complement strand
CCCGGGGGACGACCCCCCTCCAACAGGGGCGCGCGCGTTCCCGGGCACGAGGCCGCTCCGTCGGGCACCCTCGCCGGGTGCCGCCCGCTCTCGCCCCTCCGTCGCGCTCCCTCGATCCCGCCGCGTCCCCGTCCCCGCCGGCGCGTACCGCACCCGCGGGCGAGGCCTGGCTCCGCGTCACGGTGCACCCCGCGACGGACGTCCTGCTCCCTGCGGGGGCGCGCCTGGGCGACGTGCGCGCCGGTCTCGCCGACCTCGTGTGCCGACCCGAGCTGCGCACCGCCGCCCTGCTCGTGGACGGCGTCCCCGTCGACGACGACCAGCGCTGCGGGACCCGGCCCCTGCTCCCCGGGGCGACGGTCGCGCTCGCGCCGCGCGGTCGTGCCGGGGCCACCCCAGCAGGGGCGGCGCGCCCGGACGCCGTGCTGGCCGCGCCGTGGCACGTCGCGGTGCTCGGCGGCGCCGACGCCGGTCGCCTGGTGCCCGTGGGCCGCCACGAGGCGCGTCGCGGCCTGGCCCGGGTCGACGACCTGCGCGTCCGCTGGCGCAGCACGCGCCGGGGCGCACGGGTCCGCGTCCGCGCACCGCGCGGTACCCGACGCGTCCCCGACGACGCGGCCGTCCTCCTCGCGCGACCGGCCCGGGCCGGTCGCCGGGTCCCGTCGTGGCGCGGGGTCCGCTGGCGCGAGGGCGACGCGCTCGTGACGCGTCGCGGCGCCTACGCCCTGCGCCCGCGCCCCGACCTCGTGCACGGTCCGCGCACCGGCCCCGCCGACCCCGCCGCACGGGACACGTCGCCGGGCCGACCGAGCGGGAGCCATCTCCCTGCCGCAGCCGCGCCCGCGGTCGCGTCGCTCACCCTCGCCGTGGCGTTCCGCCAGCCCCTGTACGCGCTGCTCGCGCTCGCCGGGCCGCTGGCGCTCCTCGTTCCCGCCCTCGTCGAGGCCCGCCGACGCCGCGCGGGCCGACGGCCCGGTGGCGCGCCGGGACCGGCGTCCGTCGCCCCGCCGACGTCGGACGCCGACCGCTCGCGAGCCGCGACCCCCGTCGACCCGCTGCGACCGCGGCCCGCGGACGCGCTCACCTGGGCGACGGTCGCCCGCATCGCCCCCGTCGTCCCGGCCCGCGCCCCGGCTCCGCCCGTGGTCGGCGCCGCTCCGACCACGCACTCCGCCGGGCCGGGCGACGGCACCGCGGGCTCCCCGGCGCTCCCGGTGCGGCTGCCCGACGGGTGCGTCGCCGTCGTGGGCCCGCGCCCCGCCGCGCTCGCCGCGGCACGGGCCGTGCTCGGGGAGCTCCTGACGACGGGTGCCGTGCCGACGGTCCGGCACCCGTCGCACGCCGCGGCCGACTGGGCCTGGTGCCGCTGGCTCCCGCGCGCCGGCGTCGTCGGGTCCCTGGACGACGCACGGCCGGAGCCCGGTGCGGCGTCCGTCCTCGTCGTCGACGGCGCCCCCACCGCGGGCGAGCTCTCACGAGCCTGGGAACGGCTCGCGCCTGCTGCGATCGACGTGCTCCTCGTGCTGGACGACGCGGCGCGCGTCCCGGCGTGGTGCCGGACGGTCGTGGACGTCTCCGGCCCGACCGCCGTCGTCACCGGCCCCGACGACGCGCGCACCGTGCGCGAGCACGTCGGTGCGAGCGCGGAGTGGGCCTGCGCCCTCGCCCGACGGCTCGCGGCGGCGGACCACCTCGGCCGGCTCGTCGGCACCGACCCGGACGGTCACGAGCCCGGCGACCCGACGGCGCCCTCGCTGCCGCCGGACGTCTCGCTCGGACACCTCCTCGGCCTGCCGGACGCGCCGGACGACCTCGCCGCGTGGGTCGGCGCACGCTGGCGGGACGCGACGCGACGCGACGGCTCCGGGCTGTGCACGGTGCTCGGGGTGGGGCCCGGGGGCGCACCGGCGACGGTGGACCTCGTCCGCGACGGCCCGCACGTGCTCGTCGCCGGGACGACGGGCGCCGGCAAGTCGGAGCTCCTGCAGACCCTCGTCGCGGGGCTCTCGCTCGGCCGTTCCCCGGAGGAGCTGTCGTTCGCGCTCGTCGACTTCAAGGGCGGCGCGAGCTTCGGGGCGTGCGGCCGGCTGCCCCACGTCGTGGGCACGGTCACCGACCTGGACCCGGGGCTCGCCGGGCGCGCGCTCGCCGGGCTGCGGGCGGAGCTGCACCGGCGCGAGCGCGTGCTCGCGGCCGCGGGGGCGACGAGCGTCGACGAGCTGCCCCGGGGCCGGCTGCCGCGGCTCGTCGTCGTGGTGGACGAGTTCCGCGCGCTCGCCGACGACCTGCCCGACCTGCTGCCCGGCCTGCTGCGGGTCGCGGCCCAGGGTCGCTCGCTCGGCGTGCACCTGGTGCTCGCGACGCAGCGGCCCGCCGGGGCGGTGAGCGCGGACGTGCGGACCAACATCACCCTGCGCCTCGCCCTGCGGGTGGTCGACGTCGCGGACTCGCGCGACGTCGTCGAGTCGCCGCTCGCGGCGCTCGTCCCGGCCTCGGTGCCGGGGCGGCTCGTCCTGCGCCGGGGCGCCGAACCGCCGCTCGCGGTGCAGTGCGCCCGCGCCGGGGCGCCGTCGCCCGTCCCGGCGTCGGGTGCCCGCGCTGCTCCCCCGTGGGCCGTCGCACGCAGGCTCCCCCGTCGCACCTCCCGGGCCGACGACGACGCTCCCGACGCAGGAGCGCCCCGAGCCCGGGACGACCGGCTTCCCCGGATCGTCACCGCGGCCCGCGACGTCGCGGAGCGCGCCGGCCTGCGCCCGGCGCCGCCGCCGTGGCTGCCCGCCCTGCCGGACCGGGTCGCGCAGGACGACCTCGCCGACGTCGCGCGCACGGCCACGGCGGCGGCTCACGACGCAGCCCTCGGGCCGGGCGGGCTCCCCGACGACCCGGCGCACCGGGGCGACGGACGGGCCGACCTCGTGGACGGTGCGGCGCGCACCGAGACCACGACGCTCCCCGTCGCGCTCGGCGACGCGCCGGACCTCCAGCGCCGGACGGTCGTCCGGTGGGACCCGCGCGACGGGCACCTCGCGGTGCTGGGCCGCGCGCGCTCAGGTCGGACGACGGCCCTGCGCACCGTGGGGTGGGCGGCCCTCG
Source organism: Cellulosimicrobium sp. CpK407 (assembly GCF_051844275.1). Taxonomy (NCBI): domain Bacteria; kingdom Bacillati; phylum Actinomycetota; class Actinomycetes; order Micrococcales; family Promicromonosporaceae; genus Cellulosimicrobium; species Cellulosimicrobium sp. CpK407. The sequence goes on along the minus strand of NZ_JBGNYC010000036.1, from coordinate 47,840 downwards.
AGCGCGGCTGGACGGTCCACGCCGTCGGCGAGGGGCTCGCCGACCTCGCGTCCCACCCCGGGACCGGGACGGTCGTCGACCGCCGCGACCCGCGCCGCCTCGCCCGCCTCCTGCGGCTGCTCGCGGGTCACGACGACGGGCAGGAGCGCCCCGCGGGGATCGACGGCGCCGACAGGACGCTCCTGCTCGTGGACGACGCCGACGCCGTCCGGTCGGTGCTCGCGGGGACGGCGGGCGGGGCCGGCGCGGACGCGCTCGCGGACGTGCTCGCCGGCCCCACCGCCGTCGCCGTCGGGTGCGGCGGCCCGACGGTCGCGGGGTTGTCGTCGCTGGTCGCGGTGCGTGCGGCGATGGTGTCGCGCGACCGGCACGACGACGTCGCGCTGGGCGTGCCGTCGCCGTTCGCGGGGCGGGGAGGTCCGGCGGGGCGTGCGGTGTGGCTCGGGCCCGGCGAGCCGCTCCTGTGCCAGGTCGCCCTGCCCCCGCAGCCACCACCGGGGCCGACGCCGGGGCCGATGCCGGGGAGCACTGCGTCCCCGGCCGGCCGCACCGGGACGGGTCCTGGGGGCGGAGAGGGGCGGCCGGGCGCGTTCCGGCTCCTGCCGGTGCCCGAGCGGGTCGTGACCGCCGAGCTCGCGTCACCCGCCCCACGCCCCGCAGCGTCCGGACCACGCCCGGCCGGGGCCGTGGCGCTCCGGGTCCCGGTAGGCCGGGGCGGCGACACCGCCGGCGCCGTCACGCTGGACGTGTCGCGGGGAGCGCTCGTCGTCGGGCCGCCCGGCTCGGGGCGCACGAGCGCGCTCGCCCTCCTCGCGCGGCACCTGGCGCGCGAGGGCGTCCTCCGGGCGGTCGTCGCGCGCGACGACACGCTCGCGGCCGAGGCCGGCACCAGCGCGACCGTCGTGCGGCGCTACGCGCCTGCCGACGTGGGTGCGCTCCTCGACGCCGTCACCGCCGGCACGCGCGAGAGCACCGGCAGGACCCCGTGGGAGCGCACGGGCGAGAGGCCGGGACCGCCCGGGGTGGTCGTGGTCGACGACCTGGACGTCCTCGCCCAGCTCTGCGTGGTCGAGGGCGAGCGGCTCGCGGCGGCGTGCCGGGACGGCCTCGTGCTCGTCGCGTCCGCGACGACCGGCGGGGCGGCGTCGGCGCTGCGCGGTCCGCTCGCGGACCTGCGCGGCGTGCGCGCCGGCATCGTGCTGGCGCCGGCCGAGCGCGGCAGCGCCGAGGTGTTCGGCCGCGGCCTGGAGTGGCTCGCCGAGCCGGGGCGGCCGCGGCCCGGGCGCGGGGTGCTCGTCCAGGGCGCCCGGCTCGCCCCGGTGCAGCTCGCGCTGCCCCCGGCGGGCGCTCGACGCTCAGGGGCCTCCGGGGACGAGCCGTCGGAGCCTCGGTCGTGACGCGCCGGGACGGGTCAGGCGGCGGCCCGGGAGTCGCGGGTCGTCGCCTCGACGACCGGACGCAGCATGAGCAGGACCAGGACCACGACCGCGAGCACGAGCGCCGCGACGACCCACGGCGTCACGCCGACCTGGAGCGAGCTGATCGCGACGACGCCCTGCAGGATCTGCCACGTCGCGACGGGCGACCGCGCCCAGCGCTGCCCCCGCAGCAGGCCGCGCATGCTCGCGGCGAGGACCGCGGCGACGCCCAGCGCGAAGACGACGAGGAACACGCTCACCCCGAACGACTGCGACCCGCCGCGCGCGAGCTCCACGAGGAGGAGGACGGCGCCGACGACGAGGACCGCGACCTCGATCCCGACCCCGACGAGGAGCGCGGTCAGCGCCGGGGGCCGCATCCCGCCGTCGGGCGCCGGGTCGGGCGTCGTCGGGGGCTGCTCGGGCGGGTGTCCGGAGGGCTTGCGGGGAGGCACGATCACCCAGCGTACGCGCCGACCTGCGGCTTCACACCCGTGTGACGAAGACCTCACGATTCATGCGACGGAAACTTTCTCGTAACCCCTTGTGCTGCGCTTCACGAGGTGTGAACCTGGTTCAAGCATCAATCACCCCCGCCTCGAGCCCTGGTCCAGGCAGCCCCCTGCCGGGCATCACCGCGACGAGTCATCACCTCGCGACCAGGCTCCCCTCTGCCAAGGAGACGACGACCATGGACTGGCGCCACCGCGCAGCCTGCCTCGACGAAGACCCCGAGCTCTTCTTCCCGATCGGCAACACGGGCCCCGCGCTCCTCCAGATCGAGGAGGCGAAGGCCGTGTGCCGCCGCTGCGACGTCGTCGACACGTGCCTCAAGTGGGCCATCGAGTCCGGGCAGGACGCCGGGGTCTGGGGCGGCCTCTCCGAGGACGAGCGCCGCGCCCTCAAGCGTCGCACCGCCCGCGCGCGCCGCGCCGGCTGACACGCTCCACCGCGCTCCGCCCGCCACGGGCGTCGAGCAGCAGGTCGACGACGGGCCGTCACCCTCCGGGGTGACGGCCCGTCGTCGTACCGGGCGGTCGCGCCACGCGGCGCCACCGGGCCGTCCCGCCGGCCGGCCCACCAGGCGGTCGCGCCAGGCGGTCCCGCCGGGACGCGCGCGCTCAGGCCTGGCGGTTGCCGTCGCGCAGGACGAGGGCGAGCACGACCTGCGTGCCCCCGCCGGGACGCGGCGACCACTCGATGGTGCCGCCGAGCTCGTTCGTCACGAGCGTGCGCACGATCTGCGTGCCCAGCCCGCTCTTCGCGGCCTTGCCCGCCCGGGCGACGTCGCCGTCGGGCATGCCGACGCCGTCGTCCGCGACCACGATGCGCAGGGCCGAGCCCTCGCGCTCGACCGCGACCTCGACGGTCCCGGTGTCCTGCTTCGCGAGCCCGTGCTCGACGGCGTTGGTGACGAGCTCGGTGAGGATGAGCGCGAGCGGCGTCGCGTCCTCCGCGGGCACGAGGCCGAAGCTCCCGGTCCGGACCGTGCGCACGCTCGTGTCCGCGGACGCGACGTCAGCGGCGAGGCGCAGGGCCCGGCCCACCATGTCGTCGAACTCGACCTCCTCGTCGAGCGTCTGCGACAGGCTCTCGTGCACGAGCGCGATCGTCGCGACGCGGCGCATGGCCTCCTCGAGCGCGGCACGGGCCTCGGGCACGTCCATGCGCCGGGCCTGCAGCCGCAGGAGCGCGGCGACCGTCTGGAGGTTGTTCTTCACGCGGTGGTGGATCTCGCGGATCGTCGCGTCCTTGGTGATGAGCTCGCGTTCCCGGCGGCGCAGCTCCGACACGTCGCGGCACAGCAGGACGGCGCCGATGCGCTGGCCCGACTCGGTGAGCGGCAGCGCGCGCAGCGACAGGGCGACGCGCTGCGCCTCGATCTCCGTGCGCCACGGCGCCCGGCCCATGACCACGAGCGGCAGCGACTCGTCGACGGGGGTCTGGTGCTCGATGAGGTCGGCCGTCACCTCGGCGAGCGACCGCCCGACGAGCGGGCCGATGACGCCCAGGCGGTGGAAGCAGCTCAGCGCGTTGGGGCTGGCGTAGAGGACCTCGCCCTCGGAGTTCAGCCGGATGAGGCCGTCGCCGACGCGCGGGGCACCCCGGCGCGGGCCGGTCGCGGCGTTCGGGAAGGGGAACTCGCCGCGCGAGATCATCGCGACGAGATCGTCCGCGGCCTCGACGTAGTTGAGCTCGAGGCGGCTGGGCGTGCGCCCGCTGCCGAGGTTGGTCTGCCGCGCGACGACGGCGATCGCGCGACCGTCGTGCACGACCGGGATGGCCTCCTCGCGCACGGCGTACGCGCCGAACCAGCGCGGCTCGCGCGAGCGCTGCGAGCGCACCTCGGTGAGCGCGCGCTCGAGCTGCGGTCGCTGACCCTCCGGCGCGAACGAGCCGACGATGTCGTCGTAGTGGACGGTCGCGCCGGTCGACGGGCGGCACTGCGAGACCGCGACGAAGTTGCCGTCGGTCGTGGGCAGCCAGAGCACGAGGTCGGCGAACGCGAGGTCGGAGATCACCTGCCAGTCGCCCACGAGCAGGTGCAACCACTCGTTGTCCGCCGGGCTGAGGTCGGCGTGGCGGGAGATGAGGTCACTCATGGCAGACACGGACCCCAGCGTAGAGGGGTCGGACAGGTAGAGTCCCCTCAGCGCCCGCGCGCGCGGTCGCCCGAACCCGTCGACCGACCTGCGACCGACCCGTGGCCGACCCGCCCGGGCCGGCGGCAGGTCGACCCAGGGCCCGAGGAGGTCCCGTGCACCTGAGCGTCGAGCTCCGCTACCCCGCCGCCGTCCCCGTGGTCGGCGCGATGCTCGCCGACGAGGAGTTCGTGCGCTGGCGCGCCGCGCGCTCCGGCGGCGACGGGGCCCACGTCGAGCAGGTCGACGTCACCGGCAGCGCCGCCGAGGGCTTCACCGTGACGGTCCGCCGCACCCTGCCCACCGACCAGATCCCGGCCCACGTCCGGTCCTTCGTCGGCGGCCAGCTCGAGATCCGGCAGGCCGAGGCGTGGGAGCCGGAGCGCGACGGCGAGCGGTCGGGGACCGTGTCGCTCGAGATCACCGGCGCCCCGGTGCGGCTCACCGGCACGGTGAGCCTCGCCCCGGACGGCGAGGGAACCGTCGAGCGCTACGCGGGCGAGGTGAAGGCGTCGGTGCCGCTGTTCGGGGGCGCGATCGAGCAGGCCGCCGCGCAGGCCGTCCGCGCCGCCCTGGCGGCGGAGGAGGCCGCGGGCCGGGAGTGGCTCGGCCGCTGAGGGCGCTCGCGGACTCGCACGCGCCCGCGGAGCCGGTCTCGAACCGGTAACGATTTCCCCCGAACCCGACCGATCGGTAGGTCCTGAGAACGCCCTGACCTGCGACGATGCGTGCGTGGGAGCGCGACCACACTGCGTCACGACCTTCCGGCGCTTGACACGGGTTCCGCGGGGAAAGCACGATCAGGCCGTTGTGTGGAAGCGCTACCACTTCGTGGTGGGAGCGCTGCCACGACCCCGCCCCACCGACAAGGGAGTCACCGTGCTGAGCAGCACCCGTACGACCCGCCGGCCCCGCAAGGCGATCACCGCCGTCGCAGGCCTCGCGGCCATCACCCTCACCCTGACCGCGTGCTCGAGCGGCTCCGGCTCGAACGACGACGAGACGGGCTCCGGCGACGGCGAGAAGATCACCCTCACCGTCGCCACGTTCAACGACTTCGGCTACACCGACGAGCTCCTCGCGGCGTACACGGAGGCGCACCCGAACGTCACCGTGAAGCAGACCAAGGCCGCCAAGTCCGAGGACGCGCGCACCAACCTCACCACCAAGCTCGCCGCCGGCGGCGAGGGCCTGGCGGACATCGAGGCCATCGAGGTCGACTGGCTCCCCGAGCTCATGCAGTACCCCGACCTCTTCACCGACCTCACCGACTCGTCACTCGACGGCCGCTGGGTGGACTGGAAGGTCCAGCAGGCGACGACGCCGGACGGCAAGCTCATCGGCTACGGGACCGACATCGGCCCGAGCGCGATCTGCTACCGCCAGGACCTCTTCGAGGCCGCCGGCCTGCCGACCGACCCCGCCGAGGTGGCGGAGCTCCTCGGTGGCGAGGACGCGACGTGGGACGACTACTTCGCCGCGGGCAAGACCTTCGTCGCGGCGAGCGACTCGGCCTGGTACGACTCCGCGATGTCCATCTCGCAGGCGATGGTCAACCAGATCGACAACGCGTACGAGGAGTCCGACGGCACGCCCAAGGACCTCGCCACGAACCAGCCGATCATCGACATCTACGACACGGTCCTCGAGCAGTCGACGACGAACGAGCTCTCCGCAGGCCTCGAGCAGTGGTCGGGCGACTGGGACGCCGCGTTCCAGAACGACGGCTTCGCGACGATGATCTGCCCCGCGTGGATGACCGGCCCGGTCGAGGAGCGCTCGGGTGGCGTCACCGGCTGGAACGTCGCCGACGTCTTCCCCGGAGGCGGCCTCAACTGGGGCGGCTCGTTCCTCACGGTCCCGGCCTCCGGCCCGAACGCCGAGGCTGCGAAGGAGCTCGCTGCCTGGCTGACCGACCCGGCGCAGCAGACGACGGCCTTCGAGAACGCGGGCACGTTCCCGTCGCAGATCGAGGCACAGGAGTCCGACGCCGTGCAGTCGTTCACGAACGACTTCTTCAACGACGCCCCGGTCGGCACGATCTTCGTGAACCGTGCGCTCGCGATCGACAGCGCGCCGTTCAAGGGCGCCAACTACTTCTCGATCCACACGACCGTCCAGGACGGCATCAAGCGCGTGGACGTCGAGAAGACCGACGACGCCGCGTCCTCGTGGCAGAAGACGCTCCAGTCCTTCCAGGACCTGGGCCTGTGACCTGACGGGGCCGGGGCGGCACCACGGTGCCGCCCCGGCCCCGCTCGCGTCCACCGCCGGGCGCCGCCGCCCCGGCGGCCGCCCGACCGCCACCCGCAGTCACCAGCAGCCCAGGAACCTCACATGGCCGTCCTCTCGCCCACCCAGCCCTCCCCGGGGCTCAGCGGGCCGACGCCGCGCACGCCGCGCCGCGTCGGCTTCTCCCAGCGCCTGAGCCGCTGGGACGTCAAGGTCTCGCCCTACCTCTACATCTCGCCCTTCTTCATCCTGTTCGCGATCACGGGTCTCTTCCCGCTCGTGTACACGGCCGTGGTGTCGGTCTACGACTGGAACCTGCTCGGCGGCCAGGGCGACTTCGTCGGCCTCCAGAACTACACGGACGTGCTCGCGCAGCCGACGTTCTGGAAGTCGCTGCGCAACACCGTCTCGATCTTCGTCCTGTCGTCCGTGCCGCAGGTGGTCGCCGCCATCGCGATCGCCGCGCTGCTCGACCAGAACCTCCGCGCCGCGACGTTCTGGCGCATGGGGGTCCTGCTCCCGTACGTCGTCGCCCCCGTCGCGGTCTCGATGATCTTCGGCCGCCTCTTCGCCGACCAGTACGGCCTCATCAACGAGCTCCTCGGGGTCGTCGGCATCGAGCCGATCCGCTGGCACGCGGACGCGCTCGCGAGCCATGTCGCCATCGCGTCGATGGTGAACTTCCGCTGGACCGGCTACAACGCGCTGATCTTCCTCGCCGCGATGCAGGCCGTGCCGCGCGAGCTCTACGAGGCCGCGATCATCGACGGCGCCGGTCGCGTGCGCCAGTTCTTCTCCGTGACCGTCCCGCAGATCCGCGCCACGATCATCTTCGTCGTCATCACGTCGACGATCGGCGGCCTGCAGATCTTCGACGAGCCGCGCATGTTCGACGCGCAGGGCCTCGGCGGCGCCGACCGCCAGTGGATGACGACCGTGCTCTACCTCTACGACGTCGCCTGGGGCAACCAGAAGAACTTCGGCCGCGCGGCCGCCGTCGCCTGGCTGCTGTTCCTCCTCATCATCCTCGTCGGGATCGTCAACTTCCTCGTCACCCGACGGATCGCGACGTCGAACGCCCAACCACGACCGCCGCGGTGGGTCCGTCGTCGCCGCGAGACCCAGAAGCGCCTGCGCGCCGAGCGCGCCATGTCGGCGCAGCGCTCGAGCACGGGTGACACGGATGCCGACACGACCGCCGCCAGCACGACCGACCGGAGGAAGCGATGAGCTCCGTCCCCGTCATCGCCCAGACCGCCGGGCCGGGTGCGGCCCGCGCGGCCGCCCGACGCCGCCGCGCCGGGAAGAACGTCGGCGGCACCCAGCGCCGCCCCCGGTGGGTCACGTACACGATCCTCGGGGTCGTCCTGCTCGTCTCGATCTTCCCGCTGTACTTCACGCTGATCCTGGGCTCCTCCACGCCGGAGGAGATCTCGCGCAGCGCGCTGCCCCAGCTCCTCCCGGACGCGAGCCTGTTCGACCGGTTCGCCGAGGTCATGAACTCGGACGCGATCAACTTCTGGAAGGCCGCCTGGAACTCGGTGGTCGTCGCGGTGCTCACGTCGCTGTCCGTCGTGCTCTTCTCGACGCTCGCTGGCTTCTCCTTCGCCAAGCTCCGGTTCCGCGGGCGGGGGCCGCTGCTCGTGTTCGTCATCGCGACGATGGCGGTCCCGACGCAGCTCGGCGTCATCCCGATGTACATCCTCATGTCGGACCTCGGCTGGATCGGCAAGCTCCAGGCCGTCATCGTGCCGGCGCTCGTCACCGCGTTCGGCGTCTTCTGGATGACGCAGTACCTGGGCGAGGCGCTGCCGTACGAGCTCATCGAGGCGGCCCGCGTCGACGGCGCGTCGATGTTCCGCACGTTCTGGTCGATCGCGCTCCCCGCGGCGCGTCCCGCCGCCGCGATGCTCGGCCTGTTCACCTTCGTGCAGCAGTGGACGAACTTCTTCTGGCCCTCGATCGTGCTCAACCAGAACAACCCGACGCTGCCGCTGGTGGTGCGGTCCCTCCAGGCGAACTTCTTCGTCGACTACTCGCTCGTGATGGCGGGGATCTTCCTCGTGACCCTGCCGCTGATCGTCATCTTCATCTTCACCGGCCGCCAGCTCGTGGCGGGCATCATGCAGGGCGCCGTCAAGGGCTGACGCCCGGCGCCACCGCGCGGCACCCGGTCGCGCGCCACCTCGGCGTGGCGCGCGACCGGCCGTGCGGCCGACCGTCGCGCGGGCAGCCCACCGGCCCTCCCGCGTGCCACTCCTCGACCTCTCGAAGGACAATCGACCCATGACCAGCTTCGTCCCGTCCGCGCCCCTCCTCCCGAACCCGGCGACCGCGACCGGGCGCGTCGAGATGCCCCCGGGCTTCCTCTGGGGCGCCGCGACCGCCGCGTTCCAGATCGAGGGCGCCGGGCACACGGACGGTCGGACGGACTCCGTGTGGGACGCGTTCGCCCGCGTCCCGGGCGCCGTCGTGAACGGCGACGACGGCATGGTCGCGTGCGACCACTACCACCGGTACCGCGAGGACGTCGCGCTCATGCGCGACCTCAACCTCGGCACCTACCGGTTCTCGACCTCGTGGGCCCGCGTGCGTCCCGACGGGGGCGCCGTCAACCCGGCCGGGCTGGCGTTCTACGACCGCCTCGTGGACGAGCTGCTCGGCGCGGACATCCTGCCGTGGCTCACGCTCTACCACTGGGACCTGCCGCAGGCGCTCGAGGAGAAGGGCGGCTGGACGTCGCGCGACACGGCGTACCTCTTCGCCGAGTACGCGGTGACGATGCACGAGGCGCTGGGCGACCGCGTGGGCGTGTGGACGACGCTCAACGAGCCGTGGTGCTCGGCCTTCCTCGGGTACACCGCGGGCGTGCACGCGCCCGGTCGTCAGTCGCGCGAGGACGGCCTCGCCGCGGCGCACCACCTGCTGCTCGGCCACGGCCTCGCCGTCCAGGCGCTGCGCGAGCGCGCGCCCGAGGCGAACCTCGGTCTGACCCTGAACTTCACGGTCTCCGACCCGGTCGACCCGCAGGACCCGGCCGACGTCGACGCCGCGCGCCGCATCGACGGGCAGTTCAACCGGATCTTCCTCGACCCCGTCTTCCACGGCGAGTACCCCGCGGACGTCCTGGAGGACGTCGCGCCCTACGGGCTGCTCGACCACGTCAAGGACGGCGACCTCGAGATCATCTCGACCCCGATCGACACGCTCGGCGTCAACTACTACAACGGCGGCGCGGTCTCGGGGCACCCGCTGCCCGCGGCCGAGTCCGGCGGCGGGACGCGCCCCGAGGGCGTGCGCGACGAGCGCGCGGACGACGCGCCGGTCCGCGCGACGTCGTCCCCGTTCCCCGCCGCCGACGACGCGCACGACCGCTCGCGCGGGCTGCCCCGCACGGACATGGGCTGGGAGGTGCAGCCCGAGGGGCTGACGCGCCTGCTCACGCGCCTGCAGCGGGACTTCACCGGCCCGCGCGGCGTGGCGATGTACATCACGGAGAACGGCGCGGCCTACCCCGACCAGGTCGGCGAGGACGGCTCCGTGGACGACCAGGACCGGCTCGAGTTCATCGACGCGCACCTGCGCGCCACGCGCGACGCGATCGACGCCGGCGCGGACGTGCGCGGGTACTTCGCGTGGTCGCTCCTCGACAACTTCGAGTGGGCGCTCGGCTACACCAAGCGGTTCGGCATCGTCCGCGTCGACTACGAGACGCAGGAGCGCACGGTGAAGGCGAGCGGCGCGTGGTACGCGCAGGTCGCGCGCGACAACGCGGTGCCCGCGCGCGACGACGCCGTGCCCGCGCGCGACGCGTCCGCCGCGGACGCCACCGTCGGGGAGTGACGACACGGTGAGCGGGGCGGTGCGGTCGGCCGGGCGCGCGCGGGATACTGTCCTGATGAACAGCCTGCGCTCCGCGCCGACCCTGGACGAGGTGGCCCAGACGGCGGGCGTCTCGCGCTCGACCGCGTCGCGCGCGATCAACGGCGGCCTGCGCGTGTCGCCCGAGGCCCAGGCGGCGGTCGACGCTGCCGTCGCCCAGCTCGGCTACACGCCCAACCGCGCCGCCCGCTCCCTCGTGACGCGCCGCACCGACTCGATCGCCCTCGTGGTCCCCGAGCCGGACGAGCGCATCCTCACCGACCCGTTCCTCGCGGGCACGATGCGCGGCGTGAGCGCGGCGCTCGGCGGCACGGACCTGCAGCTCGTCCTGCTCTTCGCGCGGCCCGACGAGCAGCCGGGCCGCATCGTGCGGTACCTGAGCAGCGGGCACGTGGACGGCGCGATCGTCGCGTCGCACCACCGCGACGACGAGCTCGAGGAGGCGCTGCTCGCAGCCCGGCTGCCTGCCGTGTTCGTCGGGCGGCCGTTCCGCCCGACGCCCGACCTCCTCTACGTCGACGTCGACAACGTCGAGGGCGGCCGCCTCGCGGCGCGCCGGCTCGTCGAGGCGGGCCGCCGCCGCATCGCGACGATCGCCGGCCCGCAGGACATGACCGCCGGCGTCGACCGGCTCACGGGCTGGCGCGAGGTGCTGCAGGGCGCCGGCCTGCCCGACGACGCGGTCGAGATCGGCGACTTCGCCGTCGCGGGCGGGGCCGCCGCGATGGAGCGCATCCTCGCCGCCCACCCCGACGTCGACGGGCTGTTCGTCGCCTCGGACCTCATGGCGGAGGGTGCGCTGCGCGTCCTCGCGGCGCACGGGCGCGACGTGCCGCGCGACGTGTCCGTCGTCGGGTTCGACAACCTCGCGACCGCGGCCTCGACGGTCCCGCCCCTCACCACCGTCCAGAACCCCATGGTCGAGATGGTCCGCGGTGCGACCGACCTCCTGCTCGACCTCGTCGGCGGGCGGGGGGACGAGATCGCGTCGCAGGTCCTGTCTCCCGAGCTCGTCGAGCGCGACTCGGTCTGACGCGGTCGGGCGGCGACGCGCGCGCCGGGTGCCGCGGCGGACCGGCCCCCGAGTGGGTGGTCGCTCGTAGCCTGGGCCCGTGACCTCACGACCTGTCATGACGCTTCCCCGCGCCGACGTCCTCGCGGCACGCTGGCACGCCCAGCAGCTCGACCGGGCACCGGGCACGGCCGCCGCGCCCGACGACGTCACGATGCTCGACCTGGGGGTGCAGGACACCGGGCCCGACGGCGCGGCCTGGGCCCTCGCGGTGCGCGGCGCCCCGGGCGTGCGGCCGGGCAGCCTGCCGCCGACCCTCGCTCTCGCCTGGACCCTGCGCGGCGCCCCGCACGTCTACCGTCGCGCCGACCTCGCCGACGTCGCGGTCGCCACCGCCCCGCTCTCGGAGGCCGACGCCGCCAAGCGGGTCTTCGACGCGAGCGCGCCGCTGCGCGCGGCGGGCGTCGCCGTGCTCGACGCGCTGCGCACCGAGGCGCGGTGGGAGCGCGAGCTGGTCGTCGAGCCCACGGTCAAGGGCGACCTGTCGACGCGGCTGACGCAGCACCTCCCGGAGCCGCACCTGCGCTGGTGCCGGTCGTGCGGCGCGACCCACAGCTACGAGCAGACGTTCCGGCTCGCCGCGCTCCAGGCCGGGCTCGAGCTCGAGCCCGGCACGTCGCCGCCGGTTCTGCGACGGGTCCCCGACCTCGAGCCGTCGCTGTACGGACGGCTCGGGGCCGAGGCGGTGCCGCGCCTCGACGTCGTGCGCGGGTACCTGCGCTTCTTCCCCGCCGCGAGCGTCCAGGACGTCGCCGGGTTCCTCGAGGCGCCGGTCAAGGACGTCCGGGCCCACTGGCCCGACGACGCGGTGCGCGTCGAGGTCGCCGACGCGCACCCGGGCGCGCGCCCGGTCGAGCGCTGGGTCCTGGCCGACGACGTCGAGCACCTCGTGGGCGCCACGGCGCGCGTCCGCGACGCCCAGCCCGGGGACGGCGCTCCCGTCGTCCGGCTCGTGGGGCCGTACGACCTGTACCTCCAGCTCCGCGACCGCCCGACGCTCGTCCCGGACGCGGCCCGCGCCAAGGACCTGTGGCGTGTCCTCGGCCGGCCCGGAGCCGTGCTCGCCGGCGGCGAGGTCGTCGGGACCTGGCGGCCCCGCGCGTCGGGGCGACGGCTCTCGGTCCTCACCGACCCCTGGGTCCCGTGGGACGCCGGGCTCACCGACGCCGTGGCCGAGCAGGCGGAGCGCCTGCGCGCGTTCCGTGACGCGGCCTCCGTCACCGTCTCGTCGGCGTAGACCGCACCCACGAGGTCCCGGGATCAGCGCTTCACGTGGCCGTAGCGGTGCGTGGTGCGGCTGACGGCCTGCTCGTGCAGGACCGTGAGCAGCTCGCGACGACCGCTCGCGACGACGGGGTGGTCCAGGACCGTGACCTCGCCGACGCGCTCGGCGGCGGCCTCGTGCAGCCCGGGTGCCGACCCGACGACGCGGACGCGACCCCGGACCGCGCCCGACGCGACGCGGCGCGCGAACTCCTCGTCGCTCACCGCGGCGTCGCCCGTGCTTGGCACGACGACCGCCGGCACGCCCGCCGTGCGGGCGGCGTGCAGGACCCGCTCGACCTCGACGGGGAGCGCGTCCGCTCCGGCGCGCACGGTGAGGACGTCCACCGGCCGGTAGCGGAAGACGTTCGACTCGGCGCGCAGGCCCGAGGGGTCGTGCGCCACGGAGAACTCCTGCTCCCACCACCGCGTGTCGTCGGCCTGCGCCCAGGTGAGCCACGCCTCGGGCGCGGCGTCGCGGGCGGGCGGTGCGGCGTCGGCGGGCGCGGCTCGCCCGGGCGCCATGGTGCCCGACGACGTGCCCGCGCCCTCGTCCGCGGCCCCGCCCGTCGCGTCGGCCCAGCGGCCGAGCTGCGCGACGTAGTTCGGGCCGCCCGCCTTGGCGCCCGGTCCGACGGCCGACTGCTTCCAGCCGCCGAACGACTGCCGCTGCACGATCGCGCCGGTGATGTGCCGGTTGACGTAGGCGTTGCCCACCTGGACCGCGTCGAGCCAGCGCTCGACCTCGGCGTCGTCGAGGCTGTGGATGCCGCCCGTGAGACCGAACGGGACCGCGTTCTGCAGCGCGATCGCCTCGTCGAGGGTCGCGGCCGTCATGATCCCGAGGACCGGCCCGAAGTACTCGGTGAGGTGGAACGGCGAGCCGGGCGCGACACCCTCCTTGAGACCCGGCGTCCAGAGGCGGCCCTCCAGGTCGGGGCTGCCGTCCAGCAGCCGCGGCCGCACGAGCCAGGACTCCCCCGGTTCCAGCGTCGTCAGCGCGTGCAACAGCTTGCCCGACGCGGGCTCGGTGAGCGGGCCCACGGTCGTCGCGACGTCGGTCGCCGGACCGACGGCGAGCGAGCGCACCGCGTCCACGAGCTGGCGCCGCACGCGGCGCCCCGTCTCGGTCCGCGGGTCGCCCGCCGAGCCGACGAGGATCGCGAGCGACGCGGCCGAGCACTTCTGCCCCGCGTGCCCGAACGCCGACCGCACGAGGTCCGCGACCGCGAGGTCGAGGTCCGCCGACGGCGTGACGACGAGCGCGTTCTTGCCCGACGTCTCGGCGAGCACCGGGCGCGACGGCTTCCACCGCGCGAAGAGCTGCGCGGTCTCGATCGAGCCCGTGAGCACGACGCGCGCGACGTCGTCGTGCGTGACGAGGCGCGTGCCGAGCTCGTCGTCGGGCACGCGGACGTACTGCACGACCTCGGTGACCGAGCCTGCGTCCAGCCCGGCGAAGTCCCCCGGCGCGGCTACGACGGCGTCGCGCAGGCCCGCGTGGATCGCCTCGACGGCGACCTCGAGGCAGCGCGGCGTGGGCGGAGCGGGCTTGGCGAGCACCGCCGACCCGGCCGCGAGCGCCGCGAGGACCCCGCCGACGGGGATCGCGACGGGGAAGTTCCAGGGCGGGGTGACGAGCGTGACGCCGTCGGGCGCGAAGCGCGCTCCCGGGACGCGCTCCAGGTCCTCGGCCGACCGGGCGTAGTAGTTCGCGAAGTCGACGGCCTCGCTCACCTCGGGGTCGGCCTCGGCGACGGTCTTGCCGGGCTCGTGCACCATCGCGGCGACGAGGTCGGTGCGCGCCTCCTCCAGGCGCCGGGCGACGGCGCGCAGGGCGGCGGCGCGGGCCGCCGGGGCGACCTGCGACCACGCGGCGGTCGCGCGCACGGCGGTCGCGACGGCGTCGTCCACCTGGGCGGTCGTGGTGAGCTCGGGCGTGCGGACGGGGACGTACCCGGAGCCGGTCCCGGTGACGTGGCGGGCCCAGTCGCGCGAGGCGGCGACGGCGGGGTCGGTGTCGGGGGCGTTCGCGAAGCCGCCCCCGCCGAACCCGGGGTTGCGGGTGGGTTCGGCGCCGTCGTGGCCGGTAGTCCCGGGTTCGACGGGCTGGTGCGGACCGACGGCGGTCGGGGCGTCCGCACGCGGGCGGCGGCGCGGCGTCACGTCGGCCTCCGCGTAGTGGACCCCGTGGCGCACGGACGCGCGGAACGCGGCCTCCTGGCGCTCCATGGGGCTGCCCGCAGGCGACCCGTCGGGCGCGAACATGGCGTGGAGGAAGTTCTGCTCGGCGGCGTTCTCCTCGAGGCGGCGCACGAGGTAGGAGATCGCGACGTCGAAGTCCTCGTCGCGCACGACGGGCGTGTACAGCACGACGCGCCCACCATGCCCCGCGTGCGGGCCGGACTCGACGCGGTCGGCCGCGACCTCGTCGCGCACGGCGCGCGCCTCGCCGGGGGCCATGCCCTGGAGCATCTCGACGTCGAGCGCGTGGCTCACGCCGCGGGCGCGGCCGAGGAGCACGGCGAGCGCGACGTGGAACAGGTTGTGGCTCGCGACGCCGATCCGGACCGCGTCCGTGCGGGGCTCGCGCAGCGCGTGGTCGAGCAGGCGGACGTAGTTCGCGTCGACGTCGGGCTTGGTCGGGTACGGCGCCTGCGGCCAGCCGTGGAGCTCGGCCTCGACGGCCTCCATCGCGAGGTTCGCGCCCTTGACGAGGCGGACCTTGATCGGCGCGCCGCTGGCGGCGACGCGCTCGGTCGCGAACCGGGTGAGCCCGTCGAGCGCGCCGAGCGCGTCGGGCAGGTACGCCTGGAGCACGATCCCGGCCTCGAGGTCGTGCAGGTCGTCGTGCGCGAGGATCTCGCGGAAGACCGCGGTCGTGAGCGCGAGGTCCTTGTACTCCTCCATGTCGAGGTTGAGGAAGACGCCGTGGTCGCGCGCCGCCCGGTACAGCGGCAGGAGCCGCGCGACGACGCGCGCGCACGACCCGTCGAGGTCCCACGTGACGAGCTGCGACGCGACCGACGACACCTTGACCGACACGTAGTCCACGTCCGGGCGCCGCACGAGCGCGAGCGTGCGCTCGAGGCGCGCGTCCGCCTCGGCCTCGCCGAGCACAGCCTCGCCGAGGAGGTTGACGTTGAGCGCGTAGCCCTCCGCGCGGGTCCGGGCGAGGTGCGGGCCGAGGCCGCGGCCGGCGTCGGCCACGAGGTGGCCCACGAGCTGGCGCAGGCGCACGCGCGCGGCCGGGACGACGACGCGCGGCAGCACCGGCGCGACGCCCGCCCCGACGCGCAGGAGGGACCGGTCGACCGGCCCGAGGAACGACCCCGCGCTGCCCGCGAGCTCGCCGAGGCGGCCGAGCGCCCGCGCCGCGACGTGCACGTCCTGGGGGCGCGCGACGTCGTCGACGAACCGGACCGCGAGCTCGAGGCCCGCGGGGTCGGAGACGAGCGCGCCGAGCCGCTCGGCGGTCCGGCGGGCGCGCGCGTCGCCCGCTCCCTCGCTCGCGGCGAGCCAGCGGCGGGCCAGCGTGACGGCCTGCTCGACGAGGTCGTCCGGGGAGGTGAGGCTCGTGTCGCCGACGGCTCCGGGGGTGGGGAGCGGCCGGGCAGGCGCGTCGTTGCTCATCCCTCCAGGGTGCCTCGGGTCGCGGTGACTCGTCTTGTACGATCCGGGGCGACATGGCACCCGTCCGCGACAAACCGTGGCCCGAGGGCGCGGCGCTGCTCCGAGCGCTCAGCCCCGCCATGGTCGCGCTCATGGACGAGCTGCCGGACACGATGTTCTGCGCGAAGGACGTCACGGGCCGGTACGTCGCGGTCAACCCGGTGTTCGTCGCGCGCACGAACGAGCGCTCGCGCCGCGCGGTGCTGGGCCGACGCGCGCGCGACCTGTTCGTCGCGCAGCTCGCCGAGCGCTACGAGCAGCAGGACGCCGAGGTGCTGCGCGGGCGCGCGCTGCGCGGCGAGCTCGAGCGCATCCGACGGCTCGGCGGCACGTCGGGCTGGTTCCTCACGTCCAAGCTCCCCGTGCACGACGACGCCGGTCACCTCGTGGGGATCGTCTCGGTCTCGCACGACCTGCGCGCGGGCGCGGCGGACGACGCGACGATGGACTCCCTCGCCGCGCTCGTCGCCGCGGTCGAGGCGGACCTCGGGGCGCGCTGGACGACGGCGCGGCTCGCCGAGGCGGCCGGGTGCACGCCCGCGGTGCTCGACCGGCGGGTGCGACGCGTCTACGGCGTGACGCCGCGCCAGCTCGTGCTGCGCACCCGGGTCGACCACGCGACGCGCCTGCTCGCGGGGACCACGGTCCCGATCGGTGACGTCGCGGCCGAGAGCGGCTTCTACGACCAGCCGTCGTTCACCCGCACGTTCGCGCGCCTGGCAGGCGAGACCCCGGCCCAGTACCGCCGCCGCACGCGCCGCTGACCGCCCGCGCCTGCCGCCGAACCCTGGTTCTCTCCTCACCGTCTGCCAGTCCTGGGGAGAGATCCAGGGCTCGGCGAGGACCGGGTGGGGGCGCGCGGTGGCGCGCGGCGGCGTCGGGCACGGAGACTGGCGGCATGACCTCCGCAGACTCCTCGCACGCCGTCCCGACCGTCGACCTGCCCGGCGGGGCGATGCCGCTGCTCGGGCTCGGGACGTGGCAGTCCGAGGGCGACGACGCGTACCGCGCCGTGCGCCACGCGCTCGACGTGGGCTACCGGCACGTCGACACCGCGACGGGCTACGGCAACGAGGCACAGGTCGGGCGCGCGCTCGCCGACTCGGCCGTGGACCGCGACGACGTGTTCGTCACGACCAAGCTCCCGCCGGACGCCGCGGGGCGCGAGCGCGAGACGCTCGAGGCGTCGCTGCGCGACCTCGGCACGGACCACGTGGACCTGTGGCTCATCCACTGGCCGCCGGCGGGCGAGGCGTCGCCGTGGGTGTGGGAGCGGTTCGTCGAGCTGCGGAACGAGGGCAAGGCCCGATCGATCGGGGTGAGCAACTACTCGGTCGAGCAGGTCGACGTCGTCTCGGAGCAGGTCGGTGAGGCACCCGCCGTCGACCAGATCCCCTGGAGCCCCGCCGACTACGACCACCGCCTCGCGCACGAGCTCGCGCAGCGCGGCGTCGTGCTCGAGGGGTACAGCCCGTTCAAGCGCACCGACCTCGACGCGCCGGTCCTCGCGGAGGTGGCCGCGGCGCACGGCGTCACGCCCACGCAGGTCGTGCTGCGCTGGCACCTCGACCACGGGTTCGTCGTCATCCCCAAGTCGGTGACGCCGGAGCGCATCGAGGCGAACTTCCAGGTGACCGGGTTCAGGCTCACGGCGGACGAGCTCGCGGCGATCGACGCGCTGGGCCACCACCGGGGCGCGTGAGCGGCGAGCGCCCGCGCCGGGGGTAGCGTGACCCTCGGTGCCGCACACCCCCGCGGCACCGAGGAGAACCTCGAACCGGAGGAACCGTGACGACGACGTCCGTGCCGCCCACCCTCACGAGCGGCGAACCCACCCCGCACGACCCCACCCCCCGCACGACCCCGCAGCACGCCCCCGCGTCCGCCCTCGACACCGCGCACGCGCAGCTCGCCGGCGCGGTCGGGTTCCTCGGCTACGACGAGGGCCTGCACGAGATGCTCGCGACGCCGCGGCGCGAGGTGAACGTCGCCGTCCCGCTGCGGCGCGACGACGGCCGCACCGTCCTCTTCCACGGCTACCGCGTGCAGCACAACGTCTCGCGCGGCCCCGGCAAGGGCGGGCTGCGCTACTCCCCGAGCGTCGACATCGACGAGGTGCGCGCGCTCGCCATGTGGATGACGTGGAAGTGCGCCCTCGTCGACCTGCCGTACGGCGGGGCGAAGGGCGGCGTCGCGATCGACCCGCGCTGCTACTCCGAGGCCGAGCTCGAGCGCGTCACGCGCCGCTACACGTCGGAGATCATGCCGGTCATCGGCCCGGAGCGGGACATCATGGCGCCCGACATGGGCACGAGCGAGCAGACCATGGCCTGGGTCATGGACACCTACTCGGTGAACCAGGGCTACACGATCCCGGCCGTCGTGACCGGCAAGCCGATCACCGTGGGCGGGTCGCTCGGCCGCACGACGGCGACCAGCGCGGGCGTCGTGCACGTCACCGCCGCGGCGCTCGACGAGGCGGGCGTGCCGCTGTCCGACGTGAGCGTCGCGATCCAGGGCTTCGGCAAGGTCGGGTCGCACGCCGCCGCGATCTTCGCGGCCCGCGGGGCGCGCGTCGTCGCGGTGTCCGACCAGTACGGGGGCGTGCACGACCCGGACGGGCTGGACGTGCGCGGGCTGCTCGAGCACGTCGCCGCGACCGGCAGCGTGGTGGGGTTCGACCACGCCGATCCGGTCGACAACGACGCGCTGCTCGCGCTCGACGTCGACGTCCTCGTCCCGGCCGCGGTCGAGGGCGTGCTCGACGGCGACACCGCGCGCACCGTGCGCGCCCGGTGGGTCGTCGAGGGCGCGAACGGTCCGACGACCGCGGAGGGCGACCGCGTTCTCACCAAGAACGGCGTGACGGTCGTGCCGGACGTGCTCGCGAACGCGGGCGGCGTCGTCGTGTCCTACTTCGAGTGGGTGCAGGCCAACCAGGCGTACTGGTGGACCGCGGAGGAGATCGGCGAGAAGCTCGAGCACCGCATGCTCCACGCGTACGAGGAGGTCGCGACCCTCGCACGCCGCGAGGAGCTGAGCCTGCGGGACGCCGCGCTCGTCATCGGCGTCCAGCGTGTGGCGGAGGCGCACCAGATCCGCGGCCTCTACCCCTGACCCGCGACGCTCGGCCCCGCCGAGCACGGGCTCCGCGACCGTCCTGGGCTCGATCCGGTCGCGGATCCCGTGCTCGGCGGGTGATCAGGCGCGCGCCGGGCGGGTCGCCGCGACGACCGCGGCGACGAGCGCGACCGCGGACGCGCCGACGGCCGCCCAGGCCACGGTGGTGTCCACGAGCTCGCCCTGGAAGCGCCCGACGGCGATCCACGCGAGACCCCACGACATCGCGAGGCCGATGCCGAGGGCGACCGCGCGACGCCCGGCGGCGAACGCCGCCCACGCGACCGACAGCGCCGCGGCGAGGACGACGAGCACGACGGACCAGCCCGTCGCGCCGAGGCCGAGCTCGCCGACGCCCGCGTCCGCGAGCGCCGCGGCGACGTTCGCGAGCGTCGCGACGCTCACCCAGCCGGTGTACAGGCCCGTCGTCCCGTCGAGCACGACGGCCTGCGCGGTCGACTCGGGCCGCCGGCGCACGAGCCGCACGACGACCACCGCGTCGACCGCGAGCAGCGCCGCGATGACGACGACGCTGAACGGGATCCACCCGGCCTGCACGACGCAGATCCACGCGGCGTTGAGGACCATGGAGACGAGGACCCACCACGCGGTCGCGCGCAGCCGCGGGCTGGTCGCGTGCCGCGGCAGCACCTGGTACACCGCGAACGCGAAGAGCCCGAGGTAGATCACGGACCAGATGCGGAACGCCGGGTTGTCGGGCGCCACGGGCGTCGCGGTCGAGGACAGCGCGCCTCCGGCGGTCTGCTCGACGGCCGTGCCGCCGAACGCGCCCGCGCCGTAGGCCGCGGCACCGGCGGCGACGAGCGAGCCGACGAGGACGACGACCTGACGGACGCGGTCGGAGGGCGCGGGCGCGGGGACGGCGCCCGCCGGGACGGCTGCGGTGGTCATGCTCCACCGTCGCATCGATCAGCATGCTGAGCATCCGGGGACGGACCGGCGGACGGAACTGGTGCCCCGGGCACACGGGCCACTATGCTCCGGCGCCAGACCGCCGCGCGGGTGCGGCGCATCGTGAGAGGCACGCCCATGACCACGACCCTGCGCGCCGCGCTGTCGGTCCTCCTCCTCGTCGGGTTCTACGTCCTCGCGCTCGGCGCCGTCGTCGGCCTCGGCGCGGCGACCGTGTGGGCTTTCTCGGAGCACGCGAGCGGTGGTGCCGCGAAGCTCGGGTTCTTCACGATCGTCGTCGCGGCAGGCCTCGTCGTCGCGCTCGTGCGCGTCGCCAGGGCGGAGAAGCAGGGGCCGGGTGGGGTGCCGCTCGCCGAGCGCGACGCGCCCGAGCTCTGGGCCGCCGTCCGCGAGCTCGCGCAGGTCGCGGACACGCGCGCCCCCGACGAGATCCGGCTCGTCGCCGACGTCAACGCCGCCGTCAGCGAGGACACGCGCCTGCTCGGTCTCGTCGGCGGGACGCGCCGCCTGTACCTGGGCGTCCCGCTGCTGCAGGGCCTGACCGCCGCGCAGCTCCGCTCGGTCCTCGCGCACGAGCTCGGCCACTACTCCCGGTCGCACACGCGCCTCGGCCCGCTCACGTACCGCGGCCGTGAGGCGATCATGGCGACGGTCGGGCAGCTCCAGGGGAACGTCGTCGGCTGGCTGCTCAAGCAGTACGCGAAGCTCTACGTCCTCGTGTCGGCAGCGGTCAGCCGGCGCCAGGAGCTCGAGGCCGACGAGCTGTCCGTGCGCGTCGCGGGCCGCGCGACCGCCCAGGCGGCGCTGCGCGAGGTCCCGGTGATCGACGCCGCGTGGGGCTTCTACACCAGCCAGTACGTCGGGCTCGGCTGGGAGCACGGCCTCGCCCCGACTCCGGCGGGCGTCTTCGGCGGTTTCGACGAGCTCCTGCGCGGCAGGGCCGGCGACCTCGCCGAGCTCCGGTCCGACGACGCGCCCGCCGAGCAGTCCGCGTGGGACACGCACCCGTCGATCGCGCGGCGCGTCGCCGCGATGGACACCATGCCCGACGGCGGCACGGTCGCCACGGACGAGCGGCGCGCCACCGCCCTCGTCCCGGGCTTCCCGACGTGGGCCGAGCGCGTCGCGGTCGAGGAGGTCGCGTTCGGGACGCGGGCGCAGCTCCCGTGGGACGCCCTCGTCGCGGCGGCCATGCCGATCCACGACCAGCGCACCGCGGACACGCTCTACCGCGCGGTGGGTCGCGCGGCCGGTCGCCCGCAGGGTGACCTGGCGACCCTGCTCGACCTGCTGGGCACCGGCCGCCTCGACGCGATCGCGCGCGACCTCGTCCCCGGCGCCCCCGCCGAGGAGGCCCGGGACGCGATCACGGGGGCGATCTCCTCGGCCCTCGCGGCGGCCGCCGTCCGGTCCGGCGCGGCCCGGTGGCGCGCGTCGTGGACGGGACCGGCGACGCTCGAGACGCCCGACGGCACCGTCCTGGACCTGGCGGAGGTCGCGCGCCTCGCGGCCGACCCCGCGACCACCGCGGAGGCCCGCGCCCGGCTCGACGCCCTCGGCATCGACGTCGCGGGCGCGGTCCAGCAGACCGCGCAGGCGACCGCGCACGGCGGCGACGTCGTCGGCGGACTCGCGAACGTCAAGGTGGACGGGACGTACCACGACGTCCTGGTGCTGGACGTGGGGCTGATCCTGGCGCCCTGCCCCAAGAAGACGGAGGGCGGCAAGGCACGCCTCGTGGAGCTCCTGCGCTCGGCGCCCGTCGCCGACCTCGCCGCGCGGTACCGGTACGTGCCCTACGAGCAGATCGCCGCGGCCGCGATCCGCAAGGTCACGCCCGCGCGCGTCGACCTCGCACTGCACGACGGCACGACCCTCACGCTCCACGAGACGTGGTCGGGCGAGCGGCTCACCAAGGACAGCGACGAGGCGCTCGTCGCGCACGTCGCGCCCTACGTCCGCGAGGGCGAGCCGAACACCGTCCCCGCGGGCTGACCCCCAGGAGCGACCTGCCCCCGCGGCCACGCCGAGAACGACACTACGCGCCGTCGAGCACGACATGAGGGTCGTCATCCACGGGATGACGACCCTCATGTCGTGCTCGGCGCCGTGGGGTCAGGACAAGGGCTGGCGGTCCGCCCACGCCGTGAGCGTCGTGCGCGGGCCCGTGAAGAACGGGACCTCCTCGCGCACGTGGCGGCGAGCCTCCGTGGCGCGCAGCTCGCGCATGAGGTCGACGATCCGGTGCAGCTCGTCGGCCTCGAACGCGAGGATCCACTCGTAGTCGCCGAGCGCGAACGACGCGACCGTGTTGGCGCGCACGTCCGGGTAGTCCTTCGCCGCGAGGCCGTGGTCGCGCAGCATGGTGCGGCGCTCGGCGTCGGGCAGGAGGTACCAGTCGTAGGAGCGCACGAACGGGTACACGCTGAGGTAGTCGCGCGGCGCCTCCCCCGCGAGGAACGCGGGCACGTGGCCGCGGTTGAACTCGGCCGGGCGGTGCAGCGCCGCGTTCGACCACACCGGCTCCAGGTGCGCCCCGAGGCCGCTCGCGCGCAGGCGCTGGTAGGCACCCTGGACGGACTCGATCGTCGGGCCGTGCCACCACACCATGAGGTCGGCGTCCGAGCGGAGGCCCGCGACGTCGTACCAGCCGCGCACGACGAGGTCGCCGTCGGTCGCCGCCGGGTCGTCGCCGCCGCCGACCGCGGCCAGCGCCTCGGCCACGAGGCCTGCCCGCTCGTCGGCGTCGGCGGGCAGGGGCGCCGCCGTCGCGAAGACGGACCACATCGCGTAGCGGATGGTGGTGTTGATCTGCTCGTGGTCCGCGGGGACGCGCGCGGCGTCGTTCATCGGGGTTCCTCCCTGGTCGGTGCGGGATCTTCGCCGCGGTGGCTCAGCTGTGGATGTCGGTGCTGCACAGCGCGGGGACGCCGCTCGGCTCGCCGTCGCGACGCAGGCAGCAGCCCGGCGCGCACACCGACCGGAACGCCGGGAGCTCGCCGACGGTGGCCTCTTCGACGTCCTCGCCGCGGGCGAGGGCCGCGCGCTCGACGAGCAGGTCGACCAGCCCGCGCACGAACGGCTCGCGCGTGCCGACGGTCCCGGCACGGACCGCGGTCATCCCGAGCCCGGTCGCCGTCTCCATCGCCTCGGTGTCGAGGTCGTACGCGACCTCCATGTGGTCCGACACGAAGCCGATCGGCGAGAGCACGACGTCGCGGACGCCGTCCTGCGCGAGGGCCTCCAGGTGGTCGTTGACGTCGGGCTCGAGCCACGGCTGGCTCGGCGGCCCCGAGCGCGAGCAGTACGCGAGGTCCCACGCGACGTCGTGCCCGAGGCGCGCCGACACCTCGGCGGCGATCACGCGCGCGAGGTCGAGGTGCTGCTCCGAGTACGTCGCGTGCGAGACGCGCGACGCGGCCTCCATCGTGTCCGGGATGGAGTGCGTGACGAACACGAGGCGCGCGGCGGCGCCGTCGCCGCCCTTGTCCGCGAGCGCCGCGTAGCCGTCGAGGACGGCGTCGACGTTCGCCTGCGCGAAGCCGGGGTGGTTGAAGTAGGAGCGCACCTTGTCGAACTGCACGCCCGTCGAGCCGTCGGGGCCGAGCTGGCCGCGCCCGTCGAGCACGACCGCGAGGTCCTCGCGGTACTGGCGGCAGCCGGAGTACGACGAGTACGCGGACGTCACGAGCGCGACCGCGTTCTTCGCGCCCAGCGCCTCGAGCTCGTCGATCGCGTCGGTCGTGTACGGCTCCCAGTTGCGGTTGCCCCACACGACCGGCAGGTCGACGCCGCGGCGCGCGAGCTCGGCCTCGAGCGCGGCCTTGAGCGCGAGGTTCTGCTCGTTGATGGGGCTCTTGCCGCCGAAGCCGTAGTAGTGCTCGCCGACCTCCTCGAGGCGCGAGTCCGGGATGCCCTTGCCCGCGGTGACGTTGCGCAGGAACGGCACGACGTCCTCGGGCTTGTTGGGCCCGCCGAACGAGTAGAGCAGCAGGGCGTCGTAGGGGCGCAGGTCGGGGGTGGGACCGGGGTCGACGTCGCTCGTGGGGGCGCTGGCGGACGCAGCGGGCGCGGCGGCCCGGCCCGTGTCGGCAGCGACGTCCTGGGGGGAGAACGGGGGCATGCTCCCGATCATGGCACCTGCTCCGACCCCCGCCCGCCCGGAAGCGGACCGGAGGGACGTGACATTGACGGGACAGAGTGTCACCTCGTCCGGTCACCTCGCCCGGCCCCCTAGACTCGGCCTCGCTCGCTCCTCGGGCCGGGCACCGGGCACCGTCGCCCGCCGCGCAGGACCGCCCGAGCCGGACCACGTGGAGGTGGAGCGGTGCCGCTCCCGGAGATCACCGAGCGCGTGCCGCTCACCCTGCCCGACGGCCTGCTCGACCGCCGCTCGATCGGCTGGGCGCGCCAGCCGCTCGTCGACACGTCCGGCGTCGCGCGGGACGGCCGCCGCCATGCGGGCCGGAACAAGCGCTGGGAGTACTGGGGCGTCGTCACCCCGACCCACGTCCTCGCGCTGACGGTGTCGTCCCTCGACTACGCGGCCGTGCACGAGGTGTGGGTGCTCGACCGGGAGTCGGGTCGCACGTGGGGCGCGGACGCGACCGTCCTGCCCGCGCGCGGCGTCGAGCTGCCCGGCTCGCTCGGCGACGGTCCCGCCCGCGCACGGGCGAAGAACCTCGCGATCGACCTCGACGAGGTCGACGGCGGGACGCGCCTGCGCGCGCGGACCCGCGACGTCTCGTTCGACGTCGTCGCCGAGCTGCCGCCCGGGCACGAGCGGCTCGCCGTCGTCGTGCCGTGGAGCGACTCGCGCTTCCAGTACACGGTCAAGGACGTCGCCCGCCCGGCGCACGGCACGCTGTGGGTCGACGGACGGACGGTCGACGTTCCCGCCGGGTCGTCGTGGGCCGTCCTCGACCACGGCCGCGGGCGCTGGCCCTACGACGTCCGGTGGAACTGGGGCGCGGGCTCGGGCGAGAGCCACGGGCGGGTCGTCGGGATCCAGGTGGGCGGACGGTGGACGGTCGGCACGGGCTCGACCGAGAACGCGATCTCCCTCGACGGGCGGATCCACCACCTCCCCGACGAGCTCGCGTGGGACTACGACCTCGCCGACCCGCACCGGCCGTGGCGCGTCACCGGCGGCGGGCTCGACGCGACGTTCGAGCCCTTCCACACGAAGGTCACGCGGACGCACCTCGGCGTCGTCTCGTCGTCGACCGACCAGTGCTTCGGCCACTGGTCCGGCACGTTCACGCCACCCGCCGCGGGGACCGACCGCGACGCCGCACCGGAGCCGGTGCGGTTCGACGGCCTCGTCGGCTGGGCCGAGGAGGTCCACAACCGCTGGTGACAACCCGCCGTCGGGCCCCGCTCCCCCGACGACCCTGCTCTCGGTCGAGAACGACTTCGGTGTCGTCATCCCTCGGACGACGACACCGAAGTCGTGTTCGGCAGCGGGCCGAAGGTCAGCCCTTGACCGCTCCGCCCAGGCCCGCGCCCTGGAGGAACATGCGCTGGAAGACGAGGAACAGGCCGACGGGGATCAGCGTGGAGATCGCGAGCGCCGCGAGGAAGACGCCGAGGTCGGTCGACGCCTCGATGGACGGCAGGCGCACGGACAGCGGCTGGATCGCCGGGTCCTTGAGGACCAGCAGCGGCCAGAGGAAGTCCTTCCACGCCGCGATGACCGCGAAGACCGAGACCACGCCGATGATCGGCTTGGACATCGGCAGCACGATCGACCAGAACAGCCGGTACGGCCCGGCGCCGTCCATGCGCGCGGCCTCGAACACCTCGCGCGGGAGGCTGTCGAAGAACCGCTGGACCAGCAGCACGTTGAACGCGCTCGCACCCGCCGGGAGCCACACGGCCCAGAAGCTGTTGATGAGCGACCGGCCCAGCAGTGGCGGGTCGAGGATCGTCAGGTACAGCGGGACGAGCAGCACGATCGCGGGGACGAACATGGTCGACAGGACGAGTGCCTGGACGACCTTCCCGTACTTCGGCCGCAGGACGGACAGCGCGTAGCCGCCCGTCGTCGCGACGAGGATCTGCGACGCCCACGACCCGACCGCGAGCCAGATCGTGTTGAGGAAGTACCGGCTGACCTGGACGTCGTTCCACGCCTTGTCGAGGTTGTCCCACGCGATGCCGTTCGGGAAGATCGCCATCGGGGTGCGCAGGATGTCCTGGGTCGGCGTGACGGCGTACTTGGCGAGCAGCAGCATCGGGCCGAGCCCGGCGACCACGAGGATCACGAGCAGCAGCACGTGCGTGCTGCCCATCCCCCACCGGATCGACGGGCGGCGCCAGTCCGCCTCGGAGAGCGCGCCACGGTCCTCGACGCCGTCGAGCGCCTTGCGACGGCGGGCGCGCACCCTGCGGCGCTCGGACTCGCGCCGGGAGCGGCTCGCCTCGGCGGCGCGTCGGGCCGTGCCCGTGCCGTCCGTCGGGACCGCCGGCGTGCTGTCGGCCGTCGCCGCGGAGTCCTGCGAGACGACGCCGATCTCGCTCGGGTTGTCGGTGGGCGAGAGAGTCATGACGTGCTCCAGGACCGGGTGAGCCGGAAGTAGAGGATCGAGAAGACCGCGAGGACGGCCGCGAGCATGATCGACAGCGCGGTCGCGGCCCCGTAGTCGCCGCCGAGGCTGTTCTGGAAGGCGTAGCGGTAGATGAGCAGCAGGATCGTCAGGGTCGCGTTGTTCGGCCCGCCGCCCGTGAACAGGTAGGGCTCGAGGAACACCTGCGCGGTCCCGATGACCTGGAGGATCAGCGTGATGAACAGGACGCCGCGCAGGGCCGGGAGCGTGACGTGCCAGATCTTGCGCCACAGCCCCGCGCCGTCCACCTCGGAGGCGTCGTAGAGCTCGGGCGGCACGCTCGTCAGGGCGGCGAGGTAGATGATGATCGTCCCTCCCGCGCCGGCCCACGTGGCGGCGAGCACGAGCGACGGCATGGCCGTCGAGGCGTCCTGGAGCCACGGGTACGGGCCGAGGCCGACCCAGCCGAGGATCGTGTTGAACACGCCCGTCGGGCTGCCGTTGTAGAAGAACTTCCACAGCAGCACGGCGACGACCGGCGGCACGACGACCGGCAGGTAGGCGAGCGCGGAGTACAGCCCGCGCGCCCGGCGGACCTCGCGCATGAGGACGGCCGCGATCAGCGGGATCGGGTACCCGAACAGGAGCGCGAGGAACGCGAAGTACAGCGTGTTCTTCACGGCCTTCCACAGGAGCGGGTCGTTCAGCACCTGACGGAAGTTGTCGAGCCCGACGAACGTCGGGTCGCTCACGAGGTTCGTCTCCTGGAAGCTCATGATCACCGCGCGCACGATGGGGAACCACGAGAAGACGCCGAAGATCAGGATGAGCGGCAGCAGGAACACGAGGTTGCTCAGGCCGCCGCCACGGAACCACGTCACGGGGCTGCGGCGTCGGCCGTCGCGGTCGGCCCGCGCGTGGGAGGCGGGTCCCCGTCGCGGCGGGGCGGTGGTGGCGGTCACGGGCGAACGTCCTTCGGTGCGGTGGGGAGGTGCCCGACGACGCGAGGTGCGTCGCGCCGTCGGGCACCGGCGGGGTTCGGGTCGGCCGGGAGGGGGCGCTGCCGGCCGACCCGGGTCTGCGGGTCGCGCGGCCCGTACGGACCGTGAGACCGCGGGGCGTCAGCCCTGGTCGAGCAGGGCCTGCGCCTCGGTGTTCGCCTGCTCCAGCAGCGCGTCCACGTCGGCGTTCTCGTCCGTCAGGACGGCCTGGACGACCGGGTCGAGCAGCGCGTAGATCTCCTGCGTCTTCTGCGACGGCTCACCGACGAGCGGCAGGTCGAACATCGTGTCCGTGTAGCTCGTCATCTGGTCGAGCGGGACGTTGATGTAGTCCTTGATCCACTCCTGGTTCTGCTCGTACTGCTCCTGGGAGAACATCGGCAGGACCGGGGTGCCCACGGGCTGGTCGTTCGCGACGAGCGTCTCGGCGTCGGCGACCGCGCGCTTCTCGTCGACGAGCTTGGCGAGGTAGAAGAAGTCGATCCACTTGATCGCGGCCTCCTTCTTGGACTCGTCCACGTTGGCCGGCATCGCGGCGAGCGTGCCGCCCGTGAGGACGCCCGCGTCGTCGCCCTCGAGCGGGAGCGCCGCGAGGCCGTAGGTGGCGGGGTCGACCGCGTTCGTCTGGACGAGCGACGTGAAGACGTCGGAGCCCGACGTGTACATCGCGACCTGGCCGGCGGCGAACGCCTGGTTCATCGTGCCCCAGTCGAGGAGGAAGTTGCTCCCGAGGGAGTTGTCCTCCCAGCGCATGGCCTTGAGCCACTCGAGCGCTTCCTTGGTGCCGTCGTTGGTGAGCGTGGAGGTGGCGGTCCCGTCCTCCGCGACCTCCTGCGTGCGGCCACCGCGCGCGAACGTGTTGACGGTGAGCTGCCAGCCGCCCGTGTTGTTCTGCGACATCTGCATGTAGCCCGCGACGCCGGGGTTGGCGTCCGCGATCTTCTTCGCGTCCTCGCGGACCTCGTCCCACGTGGTCGGCGGCTGGTCGGGGTCGAGCCCGGCCGACTCGAAGAGCGCGCGGTTGTAGTGCAGGCCCACGCCGTAGACGTTCTTCGCGGGGATCGCGTAGACGTGGCCGTCGGCGCCCGTCCCGGCCTCGATGATCGCCGGGTTGAACTTGTCGGCGTAGGGCAGGGTGCGGAACTGCTCGTCGAGGTCGGCGAGCTGGCCGTTCTCGACGAGCGTCTTCGCGTCGGTGAACGGGATCTCGAAGACGTCGGGCAGCGTGCCGCCGGCGAGCTGGGGGGCGAACGTCGTCGCCTTCCACTCGTACTCCTCCGGCACGATGTCGATGTCCGGGTTCGCGGCCTCGAACTCCTCGACCTGCGCGTTGAAGGCGTCGATCGCCTCCTGCTCGGAGCCCGGGAGGAGGGAGACCACCTTGAGGGTGACCTTCCCGTCGCCGTCCGAGCCGCTGCTCTCGTCGTCGCTGCCCGAGCCGCCGCTCGAGCACGCGGCGAGCGTGCTGATCGCGAGCGCCCCCGCGAGGGTGAAGGCGATCGCCTGACGTGTGGACTTCATCGTCACTCCTGTGTTCCGGTGGTGCTGGTTGGGTGTGCTGGGTGGGTGCTGGGTGTCCGGGCCGACCGGCTCGCGGCCCGGGGGCTGGTGGCGGTCAGGCCGCGTGCCGGCCCGTGCGCGGTGTCATGCGCGCAGCCAGACCGCGGTGTCGGGGGCGAGGCGCGTCGGTGGCTCCGACACGTCCGCCCCGTGCGAGGTGCCGCTGTGGAGGAGGACCTCGGCGTCCGCGGGCAGCGGCACGTCCTCGGCCCCGAGGTTGACGACGCACGTGACCGCGCGGTCGTCGTCGCCGCGGGTGTCCTCGCGGACGAACGCGAGCACGTCGTCGCCGAGCGCGACCCCGCCCAGGGAGTCGAGCCAGCGGAACGCCTCGCCGTGCAGCGCGGGCTCGGCGCGCCGCGTCGCGATGACGCGGCGGTAGAGCGCGAGCATCGACGTCTCGTCGTCGGCCTGCGCCTCGACCGAGAGCTCCCCCCAGCCCGCGGGCTGGGGCAGCCAGGGCCGCGCGCCGCCGTCGGGCCCGAACCCGTTGCTCGTGCCGCCGCGCGTCCACGGGAGCGGGACGCGGCAGCCGTCGCGGCCGGGGTCGACGCCGTCGGAGCGGAAGTGCATGGGGTCCTGGATCGCGTCGAGCGGCAGGTCCTCGACCTCGGGAAGCCCCAGCTCGTCGCCCTGGTAGAGGTAGAGCGAGCCGGGCAGCGCGGCGGAGAGCAGCGCGGCGGCGCGGGCCCGACGGCGCCCGGTCTCCAGGTCCGTCGGCGTGCCGAAGCGCTTGGTCGCGAACGCGAACGAGCTGTCCTCGCGGCCGTACCGCGTCACCGGGCGCGTGACGTCGTGGTTCGAGAGCACCCACGTCGCGGGCGCCGCGACCGGGGCGTGCGCGTCGAGCGTCGTCTGCACGGACTCGCGCAGCGCCTTCGCGTCCCACGGGCGCGCCATGAAGTCGAAGTTGAACGCCGTGTGCATCTCGTCCGGGCGCAGGTACTGGGCGAACCGGGCGCGGTCCGCGAGCCACACCTCGCCCACGAGCACGCGGGGCTCCTCGTAGGAGTCCGCGACGGCGCGCCAGCCGCGGTAGATGTCGTGGAGCTCGTCGCGGTCGACGTGCGGGTGCTCGCCCGGGCCGGGGTGGGCCGGGACCTCGGGCAGCGCCGGGTCCTTGACGAGCTGGGCCGCCGAGTCGATGCGGATGCCCGCGGCGCCGCGGTCGAACCAGAACCGCAGGATGTCCTCGTGCTCGCGGCGCACGTCGGGGTGGTTCCAGTTGAGGTCCGGCTGCTCGGGAGCGAACACGTGCAGGTACCACTCGCCGGGCGTGCCGTCGGGGTTCGTCGTGCGCGTCCACGTGCTGCCCTGGAACTCCGAGACCCAGCGCGTCGGGATCTGGGACCCGTCCTCGCCCTTGCCCGGATGGAACCAGAAGCGCTCGCGCTCGGGCGACCCGGGGCCGGCGGCGAGGGCGGCCTTGAACCACTCGTGCTCGGACGAGACGTGGTTGGGGACGACGTCGATGATCGTGCGGATGCCGAGCTCGCGCGCCTCCGCGATGAGCTGCTCCGCCTCGGCGAGCGAGCCGAACTGGGGGTCGATCGCGCGGTAGTCCGCGACGTCGTAGCCGCCGTCGGCGAGCGGCGACACGTACCAGGGGGTGAACCAGATCGCGTCGACGCCGAGGTCGCGCAGGTAGGTGAGGTGCTGGCGAACGCCCGCGAGGTCGCCCGTGCCGTCGCCGTTCCCGTCCGCGAAGCTGCGCACGTACACCTGGTAGATCACGGCGCTGCGCCACCAGTCGGGCGACGCCGCCCCCGGCTCCCGCACCGCCTGCGCGAGGGTCGCGTCGGGGGTGGGTTCGCCGTCGGCGACTCGGGGGTGATCGTTGCTCACCGCGTCCTCTTCCGTGAGTTCGTGGGCTGCACGTCCGTGGGTCCGTGCCTCGCCTGCGCTGCGCACTGCGTCCGTTCCGACCGGGTGGGTCCCCGGGACGGCTGTCGTGCACCGGGTGCCCGACCGCGCCGTCGTGGACGACTGTAACTAGACGACAGGATATGCGCAAGAATCCGACAGCGCCGTTATCGAAACGCTATCTCTCGACGTCGAGAGACCTACGCCCGCTTGCGAAGCCCTCCTCGCGGGAGCCCGCCCGCGCCGACGACGCGTCCCGCCGGCGCCGAACCCGGGCTCTCTCCCCACGCGCGAGCACGGGTCGGGAGAGATCCCGGGTTCGACGTCGACGCGAGGGCACGACGACGAGGGCCCCGGGCCGGCGCGCGAGCGGCCGGGCCGAGGCCCTGGAGCGGTGGGGTGCTGGCTAGGAGGAGGTGGCCTCGCGGGCGGCGGCGTGCGCCGCGGCGGTCGAGCCGCGCACGACGAGCTCGGGCTCGAACAGGAGCTCGTCGCGCGAGACGTCGGCGCCGGCGATCATGCTCGCGAGCAGGTCGACGGCGGCCCGGCCCATCGGCTCGATGGGCTGGCGGACCGTGGTCAGCGCCGGGTCGGTGGAGTTCATGAGGTTCGAGTCGTCGTAGCCGACGACGGAGACGTCGCTCGGCACGTCGAGACCGGCACGCCGCACCGCGCGGACGGCGCCCAGGGCGAGCGGGTCGCTCGCGCAGACGATCGCCGTCGCGCCGGCCTCGAGCAGGCGGTTCGCCGCGGCCTGCCCGCTCTCGAGCGAGTACTGGCTGTGCACGACGAGCGCCGGGTCGAGCACGTGGCCCTGCCGCTCGGCGAACGCCTGCGCCGCGGCGAGCTTGCGCTCGGACGGCACGTGGTCCGCCGGCCCGAGCAGCAGGCCGACCTTCTCGTGGCCGAGCGAGAGCACGTGGCCGAGCGCCTGGTTCATCGCGACGAGGTCGTCGCACGAGACGCGCGGGAAGTCGAGGTCCTCGATCGAGGCGTTCATGAGCACCACCGGCAGGCCGAGCTTCTCGAGGCGGCGGAAGTGCGCGTGGTCGGCCAGGCGCTCGGCGTAGAAGCCGCCCGCGAAGATCACGCCCGACACGTGCTGCCCCAGGAGCAGGTCGATGTACTCGGCCTCCGTCACGCCGCCCGCGGTCCGCGTGCACAGCACCGGGGTGAAGCCCTGCTGCGCGAGCGCGCCGCCGATGACCTCGGCGAACGCCGGGAAGATCGGGTTGACGAGCTCGGGGAGCACGAGCCCCACGAGGCGCCCGCGCTCGCCGCGCAGCTTGGTCGGCCGCTCGTAGCCGAGCACGTCGAGTGCGGTGAGCACCGCGTCGCGCGTCGCCTGCGACACGCCGGGCTTCCCGTTGAGCACGCGGCTCACGGTGGCCTCGCTGACACCGACCTTGGTGGCGACCTCCGCCAGACGTCTCGACATGCCGTCGACTATACGCGCCATTGCAAGCCGCTTGCGTGATTCCGGCCCACCCGAACGCACGCTTGCGTCAAGACGGTTCGCGCGGCTCCCCGCCGCCCCACGCCTCTGCCGAACACGACATGACGGTCGTTCTGGCGCTCATACCGACCGCCATGTCGTGCTCGGCGCGGGGGTCGGGGCGTGGTCGGGGCGTGGTCGGGGCGGGACGGGGGTGGGGGCGGCGCGGGTGGGGGTGGGGGGTGGGGAGTCGGCGGTGGTTGCGGCTAGGCTCGTTCGGTGTCCTTTCAAAAGGTGCCCGCGCCACGCCCCGAGCCCATCACGGACCCCTTCGGGATCCTCCCTGCTCCGGTGGCGCTGACGCCCGGCGCAGGGACGACGGCGATCCTCGACGGGACGCGGGTCGTCGCGGACCCGGCGCTGCGCGCCGCCGCCCGCTGGTGGCGCCGTACGACCGAGGACGCCTTCGGCCTCGATCTCGTGCCGGCCGGTCCCTCGACCCCTCTCCCCGTCGGGCCCCCGACCCCGCTCCCGGTCGACCGCACGGCACCAGCGCCCTCCGACGCCCCTCCCGTGGTGAGGTTCGGGCTCGACGGCGACCTGCCGCCGTCGGGCTACCGCCTCACGGTCGACGCCGCCGGGGTCCGCGTCGACGCCGGCGACCTCGACGGCGCCCACGCCGCCGCGCAGACGCTCCGCCAGCTCGCCGGCCCGGGCGCGTTCCGCCGCGCCCCGGCCGACGCCGCCGCCACGCCGACGCTCGCCCTCCCGCACGTCACGATCACCGACCACCCCCGGTTCGCCTGGCGCGGCGTGCTGCTCGACGTCGCGCGCCACTTCCTGCCCAAGGCCGACGTCCTGCGGTTCGTCGACCTCGCCGCCGCGCACCGGCTCAACGTGCTGCAGCTCCACCTCACCGACGACCAGGGCTGGCGCATGGAGATCGCGCGCTACCCCCGGCTCACCGAGGTCGGGGCGTGGCGCAGCGAGTCGGGCGTCGGCACGTGGCGCGCCGGCGTCTTCGACGGCCGCCCGCACGGCGGCTTCTACACGCAGGACGACCTGCGCGAGATCGTCGCGTACGCGCGCGAGCGCGGCGTGACCGTCGTGCCGGAGATCGACGCCCCGGGTCACGTCGAGGCCGCCGTGGCGGCGTACCCGGAGCTCGGCACGCGCAAGCAGCCGCACGAGGTCCGCACCACGTGGGGGGTGAGCACAGAGGTGCTCGACCCGTCCGAGGAGTCGCTGACGTTCTTCCGGCACGTGCTCGACGAGGTGCTCGAGGTGTTCGACGCCCCGTTCGTCGCGATCGGCGGCGACGAGGTGCCGACGACGCTGTGGCGCGAGAACCCCACGATCGTGGCGCGCGCCGAGGCGCTCGGCCTCGACGACGTCGGCGGGCTGCACGGCTGGTTCCTCGCACGGCTCGCGGAGCACGTCGCGTCGCGCGGGCGCCGCGCGGTCGTGTGGGACGAGGCGTTCGGCCCCGCGCTCCCGCGCGACGTGGTCGTGACGTCGTGGCGCGGCTGGGCGGTCGGGGCGGACGCGCTCGCCGCGGGCCACGACGTCGTCATGGCCCCGGAGCAGGTCGTCTACCTCGACCACCGCGGCGGCGACACCCCCGACGAGCCGGTGCCCGTCGGCTTCCTCACGACCCTCGACGACGTGTACGCGTTCGAGCCGCTGCCGTCGGAGCTCGCCGGCTCGCGAGCGGACTCGGAGCCCCACGGGAGCGGCGACCGGCCGGGCGTCCTGCTCGGCGGCCAGGCCGAGCTCTGGTCCGAGCACCTCGACTCCGCCCGCCGGGTCGACTACGCCGCGTTCCCGCGCCTCGCGGCGTTCGCGGAGGTCATGTGGTCACCCGAGGCCGACCGGTCCCCCGGCTCGCCCGCGTCGCGCGCGTTCCGCGAGCGACTGGTGACGCATCACCTGCCACGCCTCGACGCGGCCGGCGTGGAGTACCGCCCGCTCGACGGGCCGCACCCGTGGCAGACTCGCCCGGGCGTCGCAGGCTGGCCGCGCGACCGCGCGGCCGAGCTCGCCGCGGGCGGCCTGCGCGGTGTGGGCGGCTGGGTCGAGGGCCGCGACGAGGACGAGGGAGGCCCCGCGTGAGCGCGCTCGTGGTCCGTGGCGCCCGGCTCGTCGGACCCGACGGCGGGGCCTCCTCCCCCGTGGACGTGACGGTCCGTGGGGGCCGGGTCGAGAGCGTCGGCCCTGCGGCCGGGGCGCGGGCGTTGCCCGAGGACGTGGCGATCGTCGAGGCGGGCGGGCGGCTGGTGCTGCCGGGGTTCGTGGACGCGCACGTGCACGGCGAGGCCGCGGTCCTGGACGAGGACGTGCAGCTCGCGATGCTGCGTCAGGGCGTGACGAGCGTCGTGGTCGGGCAGGACGGGGTGTCCTACGCGCCCTCGCCCGCCCCGGGCCAGGCCCGCGGCCCGGGCGCCGAGACGGCGTCGGGCCTGCACGACGCCGCGACCTGGGCGAGCGGGTACTTCGCCGCGATCAACGGCACCCACCCCACCTTCCGCGGCGGGTCCGTCGCCGACCTCCTCGCGACCTACGACCGCACGACCCGGGTCAACGTCGGCTACCTCGCCCCGCACGGCACGATCCGCTACGCGGTCCTGGGCCCCGCGGCCCGCCCCGCGACGCCCGCCGAGACCGACCGCATGCGCGCCCTGCTCACCACCGCGCTCGACGACGGCGCCCTCGGGATGTCGACCGGCCTGGAGTACGTCCCGGCCACGTACGCCGACGAGACCGAGCTCGTCGCCCTCACCAGCATCCTCGCCGCCCGCGGCCTCCCCCACGTGTCGCACATGCGCGGCTACGAAGACAAAGCCGGGCCCGCGTTCGCCGAGCTCGTGCGCCTCGCGCGCGCGACGGGCGTCGCGACCCACGTCTCGCACTACCACGGCCCCGCCGCCGAACTGCTCGGGTACGTCGAGGACGCCCACGCCCAGGGCCTGGACGTCACCTTCGACTCCTACCCCTACCTGCGCGGCTGCTCCATCCTGTCCATGGTGTCCCTACCCACCTGGCTGCCCGTCGCCGACGTCGACGCGACCGTGACCGCCCTGACCGACCCCGCCGTCCTGGACCGCCTGCACCGCGAGCACTTCCCCACCCTGACCGACCTGTGGCCCCGCATCACCATGGCCGCGGTCCCCACCGGCACCGCCGCCGGAGCCCCCGACGCCCGACCCGCCGAGGACCTGACCTGGACCGAGGGCATGACCCTGCCCGACGTCGCCGCCCACCTGGGCCTGACCCCCGCCCAGACCGCGGTGCACCTGCTCGTCGCGACCCGCCTGCGCGCCTCGTGCGTGTTCGCCCAACCCCCGACCAACTCACCCGACTCCGTGCGCGCCCTGCTACGCCACCGCGCGCACGTCGGCGGGTCCGACGCGATCTACGCGCCCGTCGCAGGCGGCGGCCGACCCCACCCGCGCGGGTGGGGCGCCTTCGCGCGCTTCCTCGCCGAGCACGTGCGTACGCTCAGGGACTGGACCTGGCACGACGCCGTCACGCACCTGTCCACCCGACCCGCCGCACGGTTCGCCCTCCCCGGGCGCGGCACGATCGCGCCCGGCGCGGTCGCAGACCTCGCGCTCGTCGACCCCGACCAGGTCCGCGACGAAGCGACGTACGAGGACCCGCGCCGCCCGGCGTCCGGCGTGGACGACGTGCTCGTGGCGGGCGTGCCCGTCCTGCGCGACGGCAGGCTCACTACCGCCCTGCCGGGCCGGCCGCTGCGTCCGGGCACCGGCGTGCGGTCGGCGTGACCCGCCTGCCCGCCCCGTCCAGCACGAGAGCCCCACTCCCCGAGGAGGATCACATGACCGGCACGACGGACGACGCCGCGCGTCCCGCACCCGACCGACCCTGGGCGGGCGACGTCGTCGGGCCCCGGACCAAGGGGTTGCGGCTCGACGCCCGGGCGACCGTCGCGGACGTGCTCGCGGGCTCGCCGCGCGTCACGGACGGCGCGTTCTCCTGGCCGCTGCTCACGCTCGACGACGCGACGCTCGATCACAACGTCGGCGTCGTCGCGCGCGTGTGCGCGGAGCGCGGCGTCGAGCACGCGCCGCACGTGAAGACGACGATGTCGCGCGCGCTCTACGCGCGCCAGGCCACGGCGGGCGCGTGGGGGGCGACGGTCGCGACGCCGTCGCAGCTGCGCACCGTGCGGGACTGGGGCGTGCCGCGCGTGCTGCTCGCGAACGAGCTGCTCGACCCGCGCGAGATCGCCTGGCTGCGCGACGACCTGACCGGTGTGGTCGACGGCTCCCCCGACGAGGTGTGGCTGTGCGTGGACTCGCCGCACGGCGTCGACCTCCTCGCGCGCGGGCTCGCCGACGCTCCGGCCGCCGTCCGGGCGCGCGTCGGCGTGCTCGTCGAGCTCGGCGTCCCGGGCGGGCGCACGGGCGTGCGCAGCACCGCGGCCGCGCTCGACCTCGCGCGCGCGGTGCGGGCGTCGGGTCTGAGGCTGCTGGGCGTCACCGGGTACGAGGGCTCGGTCGCGGGCGGCACGACCGACGACGAGCTCGCCGCCGTCGCCGCGTGGTGCGACGGGCTGCGCGACCTCGGCGCGACGTTCGTGCGCGAGGGCCTCGCGGGCGTCGACGAGCCGCTCGTCCTGTCGGCGGGCGGCAGCTCGTTCCTCGACGTCGTGCTCGCCGAGCTGCCCGGGCCGGTCGTCGGCGCCGACGGCCGCGAGGTCGAGGTCCGCGTCGTCGTCCGCTCGGGTGCGTACGTCACGCACGACCACGGCTTCTACTCGCGCACCGACCCGTGGAGCCGCATCCCCGGCGCAGAGCCGCTCCGGGGCGCCGCGACGGTCTGGGGCCAGGTGCTGTCCGTCCCGGAGCCGGGTCTCGCGATCTGCGGCATCGGGCGCCGCGACGTGTCGTTCGACATCGACCTGCCCGTCGCGCTGTGGCTGCGCACGCAGTCCGACGACGGCTGGCTGCCCGCGCGCGAGCTCGCCGGGACGCGCGTCACCGCGCTCAACGACCAGCACCTCTACCTCGCGCTCGACGCCGGCGAGGCCGGGGCCAGCCACGTGACCGGCCCCGCGACCGCCCAGGTCCGCCCGGGCGACGTCGTCGGGTTCGGCATCTCCCACCCGTGCACGACGTTCGACCGCTGGCGCGTGGCGGCGGTCGTGCGCGGCGACGAGGTCGTCGACCTCGCGACCGTCGACCTCTGACCATCGCCCGAGACCACGCTCACCCCCCGCGACCCCCGAACGACCGAGAGGACACCATGACCAGCGAGAAGACCGCGATCTCGACCCCCGACGCCCCGGCGCCCGCCCACACGTTCCACCAGGGCGTGCGCAAGGGCCCGTTCGTCCAGGTCTCCGGCCAGGGCCCCGTCGACCCCGCGACGAACGAGTACCTGTACCCCGGTGACGTCGCCGCGCAGACCACGCGCACGCTCGAGAACGTGCGCGCGATCGTCGAGGCCTCCGGCGCGACGTTCGACGACGTCGTCATGCTGCGCGTCTACCTCACGAAGCGCGAGGACTTCCCGATCATGAACGACGCCTACGGCGCGTTCGTCGCGCAGCACACCACGAAGGGCGTGCTCCCCAGCCGCACCACGGTCTTCACGGGCCTGCCGCGCGAGGAGATGCTCGTCGAGATCGACGCCTTCGCGATCACGGACTGATCCCCGCCCCGCGCTGTGGGCGTGACATGGGCCCGGTTCTCGGTCGAGAACCGGGCCCATGTCACGCCCACAGCAGGTCGGCGGGTCAGAGGAGGTGTGCGAGCAGGATGCGCACGCCCAGCAGGACGAGCACGGCGCCGCCCGCGACCGTCGCCCAGCGGCCCAGGCGCTCGCCCGCACGGGCGCCGATCCGCACCCCGAGGGCGGACAGCACGAGCGTCACGGCGCCCACCAGGACGACCGCGGGCAGGATCGGCACGCCGAGCACCGCGAACGTGACGCCGGACGCCGCGGCGTCGATCGACGTCGCGATCGCCAGCGGGAGCAGCACCCGGTAGGCCACGCGGGGGCGGGTGACGGGTAGCGCGAGCGTCGCGACGGCGGCCGGCTCGCCGGGCGTCCCGGCTTCCCCGCCGGCGGCCCGCTCGTCCGCAGGCCCCTCCACGTGCTCGACGGCGTGCTCGGCCTCGTCCTGGAGGCCCTCCTTGACCATGTGCGCGCCCACGAACGCGAGCATCCCGAGGGCGATCCACGGCGCGACGCCGGAGACCGCGTCGGCGAACCACGTGGACAGCGCCCAGCCGGCGAGCGGCATGAGCGCCTGGAAGAGGCCGAAGAGGACCGCGACGCGCGCGGTCTCGCGCCACGTCGGGCGCCGCATCCGGGTGCCCTGCGCGAGCGCCACGGCGAACGCGTCCGCCGCGAGCGCGACCGCGACGACCGCGAGCTCGAGAATTCCCACGAGAAAGCAGCCTAGAAAGCGTCCGAGGAATGCGTCCAGGTGCGTCGTGGTGACGCTGGTCTCGGCATTTCCGGACGTGGATTCCGCCATTCCCGGACGCGCATTCCCGCATTCCTGGATGCGGGTGCCCGCAACCTCGGGTACGGGCGTCCGCGGCGCCCGGCCACGCCCGCGTGGGAGGCCACGCGTAGCGTGCGCGGCGGAGGTGACGATGCTCGCGACGATCGCCGTGGAGGGGTACCGCTCCCTGCGCAGCCTCGTGCTGCCGCTCGACCGGCTGACGGTCGTGACCGGGGCCAACGGGACCGGGAAGTCGAGCCTGTACCGCGCGCTCCGCCTGCTCGCGGAGTGCGCGCTCGGGGGCGCGGTGGGGGCGGTCGCGCGCGAGGGCGGGCTGCGCTCGACGCTGTGGGCCGGGCCGGAGCAGGGCGGCAGCCGCGCGCTGCGTGACGGTGGCCCGGTGCAGGGCACGCGGCGGACCGCGCCCGTCGCGCTGCGGCTGGGGTTCGCGGGCGGCGCACCGGGCGACCTCGGCTACGCCGTCGACCTGGGGCTCCCGCAGCACCCCGGGTCGGCGTTCGGGCTCGACCCCGAGATCAAGGTCGAGACGGTCTGGTCCGGTCCCTCCCCGCGTCCCGCGACGCTCCAGGTCGAGCGGCGCGGGCCCGCGGTCCGCGTGCGGGACGACGCCGGACGCTGGGTCTCCACCCCCGCCCGGCTCCGGTCGTTCGACAGCGTGCTCACCGAGCTCGTCGACCCGGTGGGCGCGCCGGAGGTCGTCGCGGTGCGGGAAACGCTGCGCTCGTGGCGGTTCTACGACCAGCTCCGCACCGACGCCGGCGCCCCGGCGCGCGCGCCGCAGGTCGGCACCCGCACGCCGGTCCTCGCGCACGACGGCGCGGACCTCGCCGCCGCGCTCGAGACCGTCCGCGACCTCGGCCGCGGTGACGAGCTCGACGCCGCCGTATCCCGCGCGTTCCCCGGGAGCCGGCTCGCGGTGCACGCCGACGACGGACGGTTCGAGATCGCCCTCCACCAGCACGGGCTGCTGCGATCCCTCACGGGCGCCGAGCTGAGCGACGGCACGCTGCGGTACCTGTTCCTCGTCGCCGCGCTGCTCTCGCCGCGCCCGCCCGAGCTCCTCGTGCTCAACGAGCCCGAGACGAGCCTGCACCCGGACCTGCTGCCCGCGCTCGGCACGCTCGTGCACGCCGCGGCCCGGGAGACGCAGGTCGTCGTGGTGACCCACGCGACGCCGCTCGTCGAGGCGCTGCGGGACGCGACGGCGTCGGGCACGGCCGACCTGCCGGGCTCCGACGAGCTCCTCGAGGTCGAGCTCGTCCGCTCACCGTTCGGCGAGACGACGGTCGCCGGGCGCGAGGGCCTGCTCGACCAGCCGCCGTGGACCTGGCCCCGGCGGTGACGCCGGCGGCGCGGACCTCGGGCTCGAGCCCCGCCCCGGAGCGGCGGTCAGCGCCGCGAGGCGACGTGGAGGCTCGTGACCGTCGCGGCGAGGTCGGTCAGCCGGGAGGCCGTCCGGTCGAGCAGCTCGTCGAGCTCGATGGGGCCGGGGGCGATGCTGAACGCCGCGGCGATGCCGGCGTCGCGCGCCTGGTGCGCCGGCAGCAGCACGCGCCCCGCGAGGACGACGACCGGCGGACGGTGCGGTGCCTCGGCGGCGAGCGCGCCCATGGCGTCGGCGACCTTGCCGTTGATCGACTGCGAGTCGAACGACCCCTCGCCCGTGACGACCAGGTCCGCACGGCGGATCGCGTCCGGCAGCCCGACGGCCTCGGCGACGAGGCGCGCGCCGGGCTCGAGCTCCGCGCCGAGGACGCCGACCATCGCCGCGGGCACGCCGCCCGCCGCGCCCGCACCCGCGAGCTCGGACACGTCGAACCCGGCCTCCTCGACCAGCACGCCCGCCCAGCGGCGCAGCGCGTCGTCGAGGAACGCGACGTCGGCCTCCTGGGCACCCTTCTGCGGGCCGAACACGTGCGCCGCGCCGCGCTCGCCGTGCAGCGGGTTGGTCACGTCGACCGCGAGGCGCCAGCGCACGTCGCGGGCGCGCGGGTGCAGCCCGGACAGGTCGAGGCGCGCGACCCGCGCGAGCCCCTCGCCGCCATCGGGCACCTGGTCCCCGGCGGCGTCCAGGAGCCGCGCGCCGAGGCCGGTGAGGATGCCCGCCCCGCCGTCGGTCGACGCCGACCCGCCGAGGCACACGATCACCTCGTCCACGCCCGCGTCGAGCACGGCCGCGGCCGCCGCGCCGGTGCCGAGCGTGTGCGCGTGCAGGGGCTGCAGCGCGACGTCGCTCACCTGCGGCAGGCCGCTCGCCTCCGCGAGCTCCACGACGCCCAGCCGCCCGTCGGCCGAGACCCCGTACCGCGCGGTGCGCGGACGTCCGATCGCGTCGACGGTCGCGACCTCGCGCGCCGGTACGCCCCACACGGCGAGGAGCGCGTCGAGGGTGCCCTCGCCGCCGTCGGCCATGGGCAGCTCGACGACCTCGGCGTCGGGGACGACGCCGCGCACCCCGGCGGCGACGGCGTGCGCGACGTCCGCGGCGCTCAGGCTGCCCTTGAACGAGTCGGGCGCGACGACGACGCGCAGCGGGCCGTCGGGGCGCTGCGGGGAACCGGTCTGGATGGTGCTCGGCGTTGAGGACACGCTTCGCATCCTAGGCAGCGCGGGACCTCCCGGTCCGCCCGGGAACGGACGGACCGGACGTGTTCCCCGCCACAGCGCTCACGGACGCCGCCCGTCCGCCGGTGGCTCGGGGACGGCCTCGCGCACCACGTCGGGGATCGTCTGCTGGGCCGCGCGCAACCGCTCGAGGAGCTCGCCGAGCGTCGCGAGATCGTCGTCGTCGAGCGCCCCGCCCACGTAGGTCGCGATGGCCCGCGCGTGCGCGCGCCCGGTCGCCCGCTGGAGGTCCCGGCCCGCCCGCGTGAGC
Source organism: Cellulosimicrobium sp. CpK407 (assembly GCF_051844275.1). Lineage (NCBI taxonomy): Bacteria > Bacillati > Actinomycetota > Actinomycetes > Micrococcales > Promicromonosporaceae > Cellulosimicrobium > Cellulosimicrobium sp. CpK407. Next base: position 5,825 of record NZ_JBGNYC010000036.1, on the reverse strand, counting down.
CGGACGAGCGTGCCGCGCGCGTCGTCGGGCGCGGACGTCCGCTCGACGAGGCCGCGCGTGGCGAGCCGGTCGACCATGCGGCTCAGCGACGGCTGGCTGAGCAGGATGTAGACGTTGAGGTCGCGCAGGCGCATCCCCTCGACCGGGCCCTTGGTGAGCGAGAAGAGCACGTCGTACTCGCGCAGGGTGAGGCCGTCCCAGACCGGGTCGGCCTGCAGCCGGCGCATGACGGTGACCTGCGCCCGGAAGAGCGACTCCCAGGTCTCCACGGCGAGCCGCGGGCTCCCGTGACCAGGCGCCGTGACGGGCTCGTCCTCGCGCCGGCCCTGCTCGACCATGACACCCCCGGACGGCTCGATCGATGCGTTCGCATCGACCTTACCGGGTCGGGAGCGGGCTCAGCGGCCGAGGCGACGCTCGCGCTGGGAGTAGGCGCGCAGCGCGCGCAGGTAGTCGACGCGCCGGAAGTCCGGCCAGTACGCCTCGCAGAAGTAGAACTCGGAGTGGGCGCTCTGCCACAGCAGGAAGCCGCCGAGGCGCTGCTCGCCCGACGTGCGGATGACGAGCTCCGGGTCCGGCTGGCCCTTGGTGTACAGGTGCTCCTCGATGTGCTCGACGTCGAGGTTCTCCGCGAGGTCCTGGAGCCGCGCGCCCGCGGCCGCCTGCTCGCGGAGATAGGAGCGCACCGCGTCGGCGATCTCGTGCCGCCCGCCGTAGCCGATCGCCACGTTCACCTGGAGCCCGTCGACCGAGGCCGTGCGCTGCTGCGCCTCGCGCAGCGCGCCGGCGAGGCGCTCGGGCAGCAGGTCGAGGCGGCCCATGACCCGCAGGCGCCAGCGGCCCGAGTCGGCGAGGTCGCGCACCGCGTCCTCGATGATGTCGAGCAGCGCGGAGAGCTCCTCCTGGGAGCGCGAGAGGTTGTCGGTCGAGAGCATCCACAGCGTGACGACCTCGACGCCCTGGTCCTCGCTCCAGCCGAGGAACTCCGCGATCTTGTCGGCACCGCGACGGTGCCCGGTCGCCGTCGACTCGCCGAACGAGCGCGCCCAGCGCCGGTTGCCGTCGAGGATGACGCCCACGTGGCGGGGCACGCTCTCGTGCGAGAGGGTCGCGGCGAGGCGACGCTCGTAGAGTCCGTAGACGGGGCGGGGCAGGCGCACGACGGTTCCTCGACGGTGGAAGGACGGGTGTCGCCCGGCGGGCTGGTCCCTGGTCGGGACGCGCGGGCCGAACCCGCACACGCTACCGCTCCGGAGCGTCCGGACGGCAGGGCGCCCGCGACCGCGCACGGCCCTGCCCAGGATCTTCACACCCGCGGCGCGACGAGGGCTCGCGAACCTACGCTCGCGTAACTTACGATGGCGTAGGTTCGACGGACGACGCCGCGTGCGCGTCCGCCCGACCCACCCGACCACCGGCAGACCACCGCCCGACCCGGCCCGACCCCGAGGAGACGCCGTGGACCGACCGCACGACAGCGACCCCACCCCGAGCGCGCCCGCCACCGACACCGGACGCGCGCGCCTGCCGGGCGCCGACGCCGTGAAGGACGTCCGCGAGAGCGTGGGCGACGCGGTCGAGAAGGTCGCCGAGGCGGTCAAGCCGCGCCTGCGGGGCTGGATCCACGCGGGGACGTTCCCCGTCGTGCTCGTCGCGAGCATCGTCCTCGTCGTCGTCGCCCCGCCCGTCGCGGGCAAGGTGTCGTGTGCGATCTTCGGGCTCAGCGCGTGCCTCCTCTTCGGCACGAGCGCCGTCTACCACCGCGGTACGTGGTCGCCACGCGTCGCCGGGGTGCTCCGCCGCGCCGACCACTCGAACATCTTCCTCATCATCGCGGGCACCTACACACCCCTCGCGGTGCTCCTGCTCCCCCAGCGGACCGCGACGATCTTGCTCGCGATCGTCTGGGGCGGCGCCGTCCTCGGCCTCCTCGCCCGGATCCTGTGGCTCGACGCCCCGCGCTGGGTCTACGTGCCGATCTACGTCGCCCTCGGCTGGGTCGCCGTCGGCTACATGCCGCAGTTCTGGACCACGACGAACGGGCCGGCGATCGTCTGGCTCGTCGCCGCGGGCGGCCTCGCCTACACGCTCGGCGCCGTCGTCTACGGCATCAAGAAGCCGAACCCCAGCCCCCGCTGGTTCGGCTTCCACGAGATCTTCCACGTGCTCACCGTCGTCGGCTTCACGTGCCACTACATCGCGATCATGCTCGCGGCGGTCGCGGCCCGCTAAGCGCGCCGCGAACTCAGTCCCGAGGGACGACGGCGTACCGGCGGTTGGCGAGCGACGGGTTGCGCTCGCGCACGCTCGCCAGGGCCGCGGGGTCGAGGTCGGCGCTGCGCAGCTCGGCGCGCTCGCCGAGCTCCAGGCCGACCTGACCGTCCGGGCCGACGAGGAGCGACCGGCCGGTCACGCCCCTGCCCGCCTGCCCGACCGCGAGCACGACGGCGGTGTTCTCGATCGCCCGCGCCCGCGCGAGGGTGCGCCACTGGTCCGCCTTGAGGTCGCCCGCCGCCCACGCCGCGGGCACGACGAGCACGTCCGCGTCGGCGTCGGCGAGCCGCCGCGCGCTCTCGGGGAACCGCAGGTCGTAGCAGGTCATGACACCGAACGTCAGGCCACCGAGGCGCACGACCAGCGGCGGCGCCGCCGGGTCGCCGGCGTCGAGCCGGTCGGACTCGCGGTGCCCGAACGCGTCGTAGAGGTGCACCTTGCGGTACGTGCCCACGAGCTCGCCCGACGCGTCCACCGCGACGACGACGTTCACCGCGCGTCCCGCGGCGCCGCCCGGCACGAGGGTCCCCGCGATCGCGGCGACCCCGTGCTCGCGCGCGAGCCGGCGCAGGGTGGTCACGAACGGCCCGTCGAGCGGCTCGGCGTGCTCGACGCCCGTGCCCCGGGGGTCGAAGCCCGCCGCGTACTCGGGCAGCACGAGCAGGTCCGCGTGCACGCGCCCCGCCTCCCGGAACGCGGCACCGACCGTCACGAGGTTCGCCGCATGGTCGGCGGAGACCTCGATCTGGCCGATCGTGACGCGCGCCCCGGCGGCCACGGTCAGCCCTGCCGGGCGGGACCGCCGCCGGGCGCACCGTCGGGAGCGCCGCCGTCGGACGTCGTCCCGTCCGGGCTCTCGGCTCCGGGAGCCGCGCCGTCGGCGCCCGACTCCAGCGGACCGTCCGCGCCGATGCCCTGCACCTCGGCGTTGTGCCGCATGCGCCGGAGCTGGCGGGACAGGGCGAAGAAGAGGCCCACGGTCGCGAGCGCCACCGCGAAGATCGCGAGGAAGCCGACGAGGCCCGGCGACACGTCGTTCGGGTCGAGGTCCTTGCGCAGCGGGTCGTCGGAGGGGCTCGGCGTCGCGGTCTCGGCGACGACGTCGGCCGCCCAGCCCGGACCGCCCGCGACGGTCGGCGCGAGAGAGTCCACGAGGGACGTCGTCGTGGTCACGAGGCCGCCTCCTCGCTCGCGACGAGCTCACGGACGCCGGCGAACAGGTCGTCCTCGGGGAGCTGCGTGGGGACGCGCGACTCGGCGAGCTCGAACTCCTCGAACGGCCACACGTCGACCTCGAGGTCGCGCGGGATCGCGAAGAAGAAGCCCTCGGGGTCGATCTGCGACGCGTGCGCGATGAGCGCCGCGTCGCGCTGCGCGTAGTAGCGCGCGACGTGGACGCGCGTCGTGACCTCGCGCTCCGGGATCTCCCGCGCGGACCGCGACTCGACCCAGTCGCCGAACGGTGACTCCAGGCCCGCGCCCTGCATCGCCTCGTGCAGCGTGCGGATGCGGTTCATCGAGAAGTCGTGGTTGTAGTAGAGCTTGAGCGGCGCCCAGGGCGCCGCCCCGCCCTCGCGCCGGTAGCGCTCGGGGTCGCCCGCGGCGTGGAACGCCTCGAACGCGACGCGGTGGCACATGACGTGGTCGGGGTGGGGGTAGCCGCCCGACGGGTCGTACGTCGTCACGACGTGGGGGCGGAACTCGCGCACGAGCTCGACCAGCGGCGCGGCGGCCTCCTCGAGCGGCACCAGGCCGAACGACCCCTCGGGCAGCGGCGGCAGGGGGTCGCCCTCCGGGAGGCCCGAGTCGACGAAGCCGAGCCACTGCTGGCGCACGCCGAGCGCGCGCGCCGCGGACGCCATCTCGACGCGACGCAGGGCGCGCATGCCCTCGATGTCGTCGGGCCCCTCGCCAAAGCTCGGGTTGAGGATGTCGCCGCGCTCACCGCCCGTGCACGTCGCGACGAGCACGTCGACGCCCTCGGCCGCGTAGCGGGCGGCCGTCGCGGCGCCCTTGCTCGACTCGTCGTCGGGGTGGGCGTGCACGGCCAGGAGACGGAGCGTCTCCGGCTGCTCGCGGTGGGTGGTCGATCCGGCCGCGGGTTCGGCCACTGGTCCTCCCGGGTGCGTCGTACGTCTCCTCGCACGCCCGGACCTGTCGTGGGTGCACGACGAGCGCCCGGGCTCTGCGAAGATGGGTCGAGGACATGATCCCCCACCGCGCCCACACCTGACGAACCGCCGGGAACCACCGGCGCGACGCCGGGCCCGCGACCGGGCGCGGCGGCACCGACCACGGGACCGCACCATGACGAACGAGACCACCGCCCCGCAGCCGAGCCCGGGCGCACCCCTGCGACCGCCGGCGGGCCGCTACGGACCCGAGCCGACCGAGCGACGTCGGCGCCTGGCCGTCGTCGGCATCGTCCTCGTCGCGATCGTCGGGCTCGCGATCACGCTCGTCATCGGGCTGCGGTACGCGAACGAGCCGGTGCGGTTCAAGGACTTCGGGTACACGGTCGTGAGCCCGGAGCGCGTCGACGTGACGTTCGAGGTCTACATGGACCCGGGGACGACGGCGACGTGCACGCTCGACGCCCTCGCGGAGAGCTTCGCCCAGGTCGGGACCGTCGACGTGACGGTCGGGCCGGTCGAGGTCGCCGAGTCCCGGTACACGGTGAGCGTCGCGACCTCCGAGCTCGCCACGACGGGCATCGTCCAGTCCTGCCGCGTCGCGCCGTGAGGCCGTCCGGTCCGCGCGCCGGCTGACCTGCGACGTCGCTGTCGGTGCCCGGTGCTTTGCTATCCTGAGGGATTCCCGCACCCGACCGTGTGGAGCCCGAGACTGCGTGCCGGTGACAAGCACGCCGTCCGCCGGGCGCCCCGGTTCCCGGCGGGAGACCAGTCCTACGCGCTGCCACCCGGCCAGCGTCACCGACCCGGGCAGGCAGGCGCACCGCGAACGCACGCGCCCCGGCTGCCCGTACCCGCACGGCCGTGCGACCGACCCGGCCGTCGACCATGGAAAGGAAGGAGCGAACCGTGACCGACACCACCGTCACCTGGCTGACCCAGGAGGCGTACGACAGGCTGCAGGCCGAGCTCGCCCACCTGTCCGGCGAGGGCCGTACCGAGATCGCGGAGCGCATCGCCGCCGCGCGCGACGAGGGCGACCTCAAGGAGAACGGCGGCTACCACGCCGCGCGTGAGGAGCAGGCCAAGAACGAGGCCCGCATCCGCGAGCTCACCGAGAAGCTGCGCAACGTGCAGGTCGGGACCCCGCCGGACGACGGCATGGTCGAGGCCGGCATGGTCGTCACCGCGGTCGTCGCGGGCGACGAGATGACGTTCCTGCTCGGCTCGCGCGAGATCGCCGGCACGACCGACCTCGACGTGTACTCGCCGACGTCGCCGCTCGGTGCCGCGATCGACGGCAAGACCGTCGGCGACGAGACGAGCTACACCGCGCCCAACGGCAACGAGATCGCCGTGAAGATCGTCGCCGCGAAGCCCTTCGAGGGCTGACGCGCCACCGGCGGCCACGCCGCCGGC